>JACIWT010000007.1 GCA_014360825.1 Chloroflexota bacterium
TGGGGACAAGGCATTGGCACCCGGATGCTGGCTGAAGCAATACGTTTCTTCGAGCGCCAGGGTGTGGAACACATCATTTTAGACACCCAAGCAGATAACGAGCGCTCCCAGCGCCTTTACCGTTGGTTCGGCTTTACCCCCACAGGGCGGGCTCGCGACGTGTTGGTATTAGAGATCATGAGTGCTCGAAATGTTTCCGTGCGGGCACTCATCACTGATTTTGGTGGTGTACTGACACGGACAGAGAAACTTCGGGCCTTGATGGAGCACTATGAGAGAGAATTGGGTTTGGAGAAAGGCACGCTTCAGACCACCCTTTTTGCCGGAGAGGCATGGGAGGCATTTTCTACGGGGCGCATTTCCTATGAAGATTATTGGGCCAATGTTTGTGCCCGACTCGGATGGCCTATCCCGCCCGAGTTCGAATCATTGCGGGACAACCCCTTCGCCCTCGATGACCTCGACGAGCGCATGGTGGCACTTTTGCGCCAATTGCGCTCGAACTATAAGATCGCTTTACTCAGCAACGCCACGCCGGCTCTCGAAGGCCTGCTTGAACGATACGGAATCGCCAATTTGTTCGATGTGGTCATTAATTCCTCGCGGGTAGGGCTGCGCAAACCAGACCTCCGGATTTACGCCCTCACCGCCGAGCGCCTGGGCCTGCGCCCGGAAGAATGCCTCTTGATTGACGACAAGGAACGGAATACTTCAGCGGCACGCGAGATCGGGATGCACGCCATTACTTTCACTTCGTACGAAGACCTCACGCGTCACTTGGAAAAGATGTTGGGACGATCTGTAACAGCGTAGCGGTGGGATCTTGACAATCACGCTGCCCACGAGAGCATTTAGAGAGGTTCTTAATGTAAGATCTTACTCAGAAATATTTTCGTGCGTTCCTCCTTGGGGGAGGTGAACAATTCCTCAGGCGTGGTTTCCTCGATAATACGTCCTCCATCCATAAAGATCATCCGTTGTGCTGCTGCCCGCGCAAAGCCCATCTCATGAGAAACCACCACCATCGTCATTCCCTCGCGGGCCAGGTCCAGCATCACGTCCAACACTTCCTTGATCATCTCGGGGTCTAGAGCCGATGTGGGCTCATCGAAAAGCATGATTTTCGGATTCATAGCCAATGCCCGCGCGATAGCCACTCGCTGCTGCTGGCCGCCGGAGAGCTGGAGAGGATAAGCATTTGCTTTCTCTGGGATACCGACTTTGCGTAAGAGTTCATGGGCAATGGCCTCGGCTTCCTCTTTTGAGCGCTTACGCACCACACGTTGGGCCAGGGTGATGTTTTCCAGCGCCGTCAAGTGTGGGAACAGGTTGAACTGTTGGAAGACGATGCCAACCTCAGCGCGAACCCTGTTGATATTCTCTGCCTCGGTCAGGGGGATGCCATCCACGACGATAGTGCCTTTGTCCAATGCTTCCAGATGGTTGATGCAGCGCAACAGGGTAGTCTTCCCCGAGCCGCTGGGACCAATAATGACCACTACCTCGCCCCGGTAAACGTCCAGGCTGACATCAATCAGCGCTCTCACTCGCCCGAAGTTAAAACTTTTGTAGGCGTGTCGGATTTCGATCATCTTCTCCTTAGTGCTCATAGGACATTTTCCTCTCAATATATTGGGCGATGCGGGTAAAGAAGAGCGTCATCACCAAGTAGAGGAGTGCGATCATGAGCCAAGTCTCTAAGGGTAGAAAGAACTTGCCCATGAATTCTCTGCCCCGACGCACCATGTCGGCTACCGCCACCGTTGAGACTAACGATGAATCTTTGAGCAAGGAGATGAACTCGTTCCCCACGGGAGGCAATATCATGCGCACGGCCTGGGGCAGGATCACGTAGCGCATGGCCTGCAGATAGTTCATCCCCAGAGAGCGCGCTGCCTCCATCTGTGCCTTGGGAATGGACTCGATGCCGGCGCGGTAGATCTCCGACATATAAGCCCCGTAGCAGACGGTAAGTCCAAGTACGGCTGCTCCGAAAGGGTCCAGTTTGAATTGCACCATTTTCGTCCCCAGGCTCGTAATGAATTGTACCACGTTCGCTCCCAGGGTAGTAGAACGCGGGCCGAAAGCCAGGAGCCTCTGACCCACCTTGATCACAAAGGCGGGGAAGGCGTAGTAGATGAATATCAACTGGACGAGCAGTGGTATGCCGCGAATGATTTCCACGTACAGTGAGGCGAGACCCTTTATAATCGGGATGCGAGAAATACGGCCCAGCCCACCAATCATACCTACAAGAAGGATGAGAACAAATGAAATTAGGGTGAGTCGTATTGTGACTCCCATGCCATCACGGACGAACAACACGATGCGCAGATAGGGATCAGGCGACTTGCGGACCAAGTACACGATGGTTGCCGCCACACCGATTACCAACAGCCACCACCAGTCGAAGCCGCTGACGCGGCGCCGCGCCGCCATCATTCGAGAAAGAGGGATAGTTCTCTCGATTTCTGCGCTCATCATTCCTCCTGCCGAATCGGAATCCAGAGTATCTACAGTCGCAGCCTGGGATCCAGTGCATCCCGCAAGCCATCACCCAAGAGGTTGAAGCCCAACACCATGAGCATAATGGCCAGGCCGGGGAACAGCACGATGTGCGGGGCGGTAAATACCGACCATCGCCCCTGGCCAAGCATCGAGCCCCACTCGGGCATAGGCGGCTGGGCACCCAATCCTAAGAAACTAAGTCCTGCCGCATCCAGGATAGCGGTGGCGATCCCCAGCGTGGCTTGTACGATCAGAGGCGTCAAGGCGTTGGGAAATATCTCGTGGAAAAGGATCCTCGCCGGGGGGACACCTACGGAATAGGCAGCCAGCACATAGTCTTGGGCACGAACAGCCAACACACTGGCCCGGACGATCCGGGCGTAAACAGGTATGGAAACCAAAGCAATAGCATAGAGCATATTCATCAAGCCGGGCCCCAGAATGGAAACGATGGCGATCGCGAGGAGCAGGCTTGGGAAAGCCAGCATGATATCCATCAGGCGCATGAGAACATTGTCCAGCCACCCCCCAAGGTAGCCGGCCACTGCACCGATCAGCGCTCCAATAATAATGGCGAAGGAGACGGAGCCCACACCAACCTGTAGGGAAGCCCGTGCGCCGTAAATGATGCGGCTCAGAATATCTCGGCCGAGTTCATCCAGGCCCATGAGATGCCTTCGTGAAGGCGGTTGACGGCGCTCCAGCAAGTTCTGTTCGATTGGATCATGAGGTGCCAGTAACGGCGCGGCCACCGCTGCAATTATGAAAGTAGCCAAGATCACAATTCCTGTCACGGCCAACTTGTTACGCCATAGACGACGCCAGGCATCGCGCCACAGGCTTCCTCGAGCACCACGAAACAGAGTCCCTCTGGATTCACTCATCATTCCGCAGTCTCCACCTTCATTTCCAAAGAACTCATCCCTTATTTTCAACTGCTCAGTCAAATCGGATCCGCGGATCCAGATAAGCGTAAGAAACGTCCACAGCCAAGTTCACAAACACGAAAATGAGTACAATTGCCAATACGCTTCCCTGAACCGAGGGATAGTCGCGAGCCAAAACCCTATCCACGACCAGGCTGCCCATGCCTGGCCACGAGAAAACCGTCTCTGTCAATATCGCACCCGCGAGCAGCAACCCCGTTTCTAAGCCTATCACTGTGATGATGGGTAGAAAGGCGTTCTTGATGGCATGCCTCAAGAGCACGGTGCGCTCATGCAGTCCCTTGGCTCTCGCGGTACGAATGTAGTCTTGCCCCAGCACTTCCAGAAGACTCGACCGGGTCATGCGTGCGATGATGGACATCGGGATTGTGCCAAGAGCCAATGAGGGCAACACCAGGTGTTTTAGTGCATCTATTAGAGCCTCCTTATTACCTGTCAGGAGTGCACATAGGACATAGAACCGCGACAATAAGTCCGCCAGTGCAATGATCGGTGTCCCCCAAGAGCCGGAAAAAATTGTCCGCAGATTGTAGGCTTCGGTAATGCTCGGTAACGAAACGCCCACGGTCAGGCGCATCGAGGGTGGAAGGATTCCTAATTTGAAACCGAAGATGTATTGCAACATGAGACCCAGCCAGAACACCGGCATCGAAACACCAAATAGGGCGATGATCATCACCATCAGATCAACAAAAGAGTTGTGCCAATAGGCGGAGATAATACCTGCCGTGATCCCGACTGTACAGGCGACTAGCATCGCCCCGATGGTGAGTTCAATCGTGGCAGGGAGGCGTTGTGCCAATTCGACCGTAACCCATTCATTGGTTTTGATCGCCCGGCCTAGATCCATTCTCACGAGGCTCTGCAGATAACGAATGTACTGCACGTGAATGGGTTGGTCCAAACCCATCCTCGCCTTGTACCTGGCGACCTGCTCATCGGTGGCATGCTCACCGAGCATGACTCGAATGGGGTCGCCCGGGATTAGCCGCATCATGGCGAAAGTGATAATGGAAATGCCAAGCAGCACTGGGATGAGCAATAATAGGCGCTGTGCGATATAACGTATCATTTGATTACCCTATCCTGGTCTATACAAAATCCACGGTGCAGGCACGGAGGCCCGCACCGTGGAAGTACCGCCGTCTTACCTTCCAGAAGACTACTCGCCTTTGAAACCGCCGAAGAAGTACGTCCAGTAGTCAAACGTCCCGGTGTGGCCGACGTGCAAGGGATGATTCGCATCCCACATCCTCTCTAAGTTGAGGATCACGGCATCGGCATTGAAATCGGTGCCGTCATGGAACTTGACCCCCTTGCGCAGGTAGAAGGTATACTCCGTCAGGTCATCTGAGACGTCCCACCTCTCGGCCAGCGATGGGACGACCGCGGTACCACCGAGTTCGTAGTCCAACAGACCCTGGAAGATCTGTTTGCAGACGTAGAACGACTCGCCGTCGGTCTCATCTGAAGGGTCGAGGCCTACGGGGTCATCATTCTGGGCGATGATGAGTCGGTCGACACCGGGCTTGCTGACCGGGTAGTAGTCTTCCTGAGCCAGCGGGCTGGGAAGCAGGCCCTGGACTGCCTTCGACCAAGCCATCGGGCCACCAGCGTTGGCAATGGGCACAGCAGGTACATTCTCGTGAATGAACGCGTTGGCCTGATCGTACAGTCTCTGCCGCTCGGCCAGGTCGGTAGTGCTGCCTGCCTTCTGCAGTAGATCCAACAGCTCTGGGAAGTCCTTGGGGTCACCGAAACTGTTGTCTGCCCCCACCCCGAAGAACACATCCAGGAAGTTGGTTGGATCAGGGTAGTCGGCCATCCAGCCCAGCATAAACAGGTCGAATTCGCCCGCTGCGGCCTTGTCCAGGTAGGTGCCCCAGTCGTACTGCACGATCTTGGCCTTGATACCCACGGCAGCCAGATTGGCCTGAATCGCTTGTCCGATCTTGTCGGGCACGGGGAAGTACTTGCGAGAGACCGGCATCACAGCCAGCGTGGTCTCGAAGCCATCCGGGTACCCGGCCTCTGCCAACAGCGCCTTGGCTTTGGCTGGGTCATAGGGCCAGTCCTTCAGATCCTTGCTGTGACCAAACACAGCGGGTGGGATGAACTGGCTGGCCGGCTCGGCTGAGGCGTACAGCGCTTTGGTGATGCTGGCCTTGTCAATGGCATGGGCGATAGCCTGTCGCACCTTGACGTTGTCAAATGGTTTGTGGGCCCGGTTGATTCCGAGGTAGCCAACATTGAAGGCTGGGCGCACACCGACCTCGATGTTCGGGTCTTGCTGGGCAGCGGCCACATCATCAGGAGCAAGGTCCATCACAACGTCAATGGTGCCAGCCTGCAGTTCCAGCAGTCGGGCTGGCGGCTCTTTGATGGGCCGGAAGACGAGTGTCTTGGTCTTGGCCTTGGTGCCCCAGTAGCCATCCCAGGCCTCCAGAGTGACGTGGTCGCCGGGCACCCACTCCACAAACTTGTAGGGGCCGGTGCCAACTGGGTTCTTGAAGAGATCCCCGCCACCACCATATTTCTGGAGGTTAGCCGGGCTGCTGAAGTGGAAAGCACCGAAAGCGATCTTTTGCAAGAAAGCCACGTCTGGCCGGTTCAGAGTGATTTTGACTGTGTAGTCGTCAATTTTCTCGATGGACTTCACCAGACTGGCTGGCGGCGGAGCAGCCACTGCAATCCACTTCGCCTCCAATTGCTCGATTAGCCCCTCAGCCTTGACCTTGGCCAGGCCAGCATTGATGGCAGCCAGGATCTCAGGAGCGCCTTTCCTCACCGCGATACCATAGTATTCATCGGTAAAGGGCTTGCCGACGCTCTTGATCTCCGTTGGATGTTTGGCCACATAGCCTGAGATCAGCGGGTTATCGGCCACGACGGCATCCACCTGCTTGTTGATCAGATCCTGGATAGCCATGCCGATCTCGTCGTAGGGTTTGGCAATCGCGCCCGCGATCTTCTGAACGGCGAAGTAGCCTGTGGTATCGAGCTGTACACCCACTACTTTGCCTGCCAGGTCCTCGGGCTTGGTGATGGTGGTATCATCAATGCGTACGGCGATGAGTTGGCCAGCATTGTAGTAAGGCTCGGAGAAGTCCCACTGCGCGGCTCGCTCCGGGGTGATAGTCATAGCGGAGATGGCCGCATCGTAGGTACCTGCCGCCATGCCTGCCAGGAGTGAATCCCAGGGGACATTGATGAACTCGACCTCGAAGCCCGCCGCCGCAGCGATGGCCTTCATGAGATCGATGTCGAAGCCCTCGATCTCCTTAGTCTCCTCATTGAGGGATTCAAAGGGAGGCCAAGTAGCATCAGTGGCGACAGTGATCTTGCCAACTGCAGGGGCTGCAGGGGCGACGAACTTGTAGAAGACAGGCTTGCCACCCTCGATCTTGATGATCGCCGCCTTCTTCACCGGGTCGCCATTCTTATCGAAGGTGATCTCTCCAGACACACCCTCATACTTGATGGCGGCCATGGCATCCTTCACCTTCTCCGGATCATCCACCCCAGCATTGGCGATGGATTGCAGGAGAATGTTCGTCGCGTCGTAGGCCAGAGTGGCCAGCGCATCGGGCACCGCCCCGTACTTCGCCTGGTACGCAGACACAAAGTTCTGCACGATGGGGCGCGGGTCCGCCGGCGAGTAGTGGTTGGAGTGATACCCACCCTCAAACAGCGGGAAGTCCAACAGCGGCGAGTCCCATCCATCTCCGCCTAAGAGTTGGATCTTCAGCCCTTTGTCCTTGATCTGAGCAGCGATCAGGTTGTTCTTGGCATAGTAGTCGGGCAGGAACAACACGTCCGCCCCACTATCCGCCACCTTGGTCAGCAGCGCCGAGAAGTCCGTGTCATCCTTGGTGTACGCCTCGAACACCACCACGCTGCCACCCGCCTTCTCAAACGCAGACTTGAAGTACTCGGCCAACCCCTTCACATAGTCGTTGCCCACGTCATACAGCACCGCAGCCTTCGTCTTGCCCAACTCCCTGGCAAAGTTGGCCATCGCCTCACCCTGGAAGGGGTCCAAGAAGCAGGCCCGGAAAACGTACTCCTTGTCTGTCCCGTCCTCGTTGATTGTCACCAAGGGGTTGGTGGAGGTGCCGCTGATCTGCACTACCTTGTTGGCGTTAGCGATCTCCGAGATGGGAATGGAGGCACTGGAGCACACTGCGCCCACAATGTAGTGCACCTTGTCCTCGAAGATCACCTTGTTGGCCGCGTTGGTGGCCTCTTGGGCATCGCACTTGTCATCGGCCAAGATGGGCTCGATCGGGCGGCCCAGGACACCGCCTTTGGCGTTCCACTCCTCGATGGCCATGAGCGCACCGTCGCGGTTGGATGCCCCAAAGGTAGCCACGTCACCGCTCAGTGGGCCGATGATAGCGATCTTGATGGGCTCGACCGCTGGTGGTGGAGTGGTCGGTGTCGGCTGCACCACCGGCGGTTTAGTGGGCGTTGGGGCTGGAGTGGGTGTGGGGCGGCAGGCCGATAGTAAGAGTCCTGCAACCACCAGGACAGCCAAAATGTTCCGAATCTTAGGGTTCATTTCCTCTCCTCCTATGTTGTGTTTCTAAGCCTCTCGCACATTCGCGCTGCCATACTGGGGGCACCAACCCCGTAAAACGCGCATGCCGCAGACGGCAAGCGAGGTATTCTAGGTGTGGCAACACCTCCTCTCGCAAGGGTGCTACGGCGTTGTAGTTCCAAGACTAAATTTGGTTATAATTATACCCGAAGAGCCGCTCCTTGTCAATAGTCGTTTGTAGGAAAATCGCAAAATGTTAAGGTTTCTGAGGGAATGTTAAAACAGTTACCTACAAATGATGAAGGGATCTCGCATGAGCGAAAAAGTGCCCGCGCGGTGTTAAATCCGTGTCGCGTCTTCATCATCCTGGTGATCTCTTACGCCCTGGCGGCTCTGGCCCAGGCGCGGCTCGATATCTTGCCCAAGCACAACACAACGGGCGCTAATCTGGCCCTCGCTATTATGATCCTGGCCTCGGCTCTCTTCACAGCCATAAGCCGTCGTGTTACCCTGGAGCGCTGGCCGCTCTGGCAGACAGCGTCTGACCCCAGATGCGCTCGGCCCTTGCTCTTTGCGGGCGGGGTACTACTGGGGCTGATGTCGATCTTCGGCTTCACTGAACAGCGATTTCAGCCTGGGGCCACCCTGGCATGGTTGATGGGCATCGCCCTCTGTCTGTGGGCCCTATGGGATGGCGCATTACTGCAAGAGAGTTGCCGGAGTTGGGCGGCCCGACTGCAGGCATTTCTCAGGCCGCAAATCACAATCTCATGGGAAAAGATCGCCCTTGTCTCCATCTGCCTGTTAGGAGCCTGGTTCCGACTCTATCGTCTGGACCAAATACCTTGGGACATGGGCATTGATGTGCCGTCCAATTACTTCGACGTATTGCGTATTTACCGCGGCGAGTATTACATTTTCTTTTGGGAGAACTTAGGGCGCGAGGGACTATTCTTCTACCTGATCGCTATTGTGGGCAAACTCCTCGGCCTTTCTTATCTGAGCATCAAATATACCTCCGCCTTGGTGGGCATAGCCACAGTGCCGGCACTCTATTTTCTGGCGCGACGTCTGTTCGGCGTGGAGGTGGGGCTGGTCGCTGCGACGCTGTTGGCAGTGAACAAGTGGCATGTGATTTTGAGCCGTGTGGGTCTGCGAGTGGTCTTGATGCCTTTATTCGCCATTCTTCTCCTGTACTGTTTGGCACGGGCCCTATCCTCTCGCCGCTCTCTCGACTTCGGGCTGATGGGGTTGGTTTTTGGCCTGGGACTGTACACATACAAAGGCACCGTGTTCCTCTTCGCCGCAATGGTGGGCAGCATAACTCCTTTGGCGCTACTGCACGGGCGGGACTTGCTGAAGTCACTGACAAAGGGGATGGTGATCACAATAATCATTGCGGTGGTCGTTTTCGTGCCTATGCTGCGCTATGCCCACGACGCGACCGAGGCTTACACCGCCCGCGAGCGGCGGCAGGTAGAATATCTGACTTGGAATTTCCAACACGCAGACAAGCCCATTCCGCAGATCATTATCCACAACATTTGGAAGAGCCTGGCAATGTGGAATTTCTACGGCGAAGGGGTGGATCGCTACAACGTCAACCAGGAGCGCCATCTGGGCTTTATGAGCAGCGTCCTGTTTATCCTCGGCCTGGGTTACCTGGTTGCCCACTGGCGATCCGGCGTGAATGGAGCGATACTCCTATTTCTTTTCGTGCCGCTCGTGCCGATGTTATTGGCCATGGCCCCCTATGATGCGCCGAGCATGTTCCGTTCATCGGCAGCCATCGGACCCACCATGATCGGGGCCTCGCTACCACTGGTTGTGACATGGCGGTTGCTGAAAACATGGTTGGCCAGTGCAAACCGGCCGGAGGCGGAACTAACTCTAGGGATAGAGGAGAGAACGAGGCAGCAGCTAACACCATTGTTATCCCTAAGCCGTTATCTCTTGCCCGCTTTGACGATCGCAATCGCGCTGGTACTCGTTTACGAGGCCGGCGATACTCTCGCCTTCTATTTCGGCCGCTATGAAGATGCCCTGCCTTACGGACACAACTATTCCTACGCCCGGGCAATTGCCAAGACAATGCTGGATTTCAAAGAAGGTCCCTTTTATTTAGTGGATTGGCCACACTGGCCCAACGTCAATGCGCTGAAAATTCACCTGGCGGAAGGCGGACTCTCGCCGGAATGGGATGACGTCATCCGTTACTGGGACCCAAACATCCCGCCGCTCTCGAACCTGCGTGGCAAGTTCCTGCTCATCTTTCATCCGGAGGATATCGAGCGCATGAATCAGATGCGAGGGCTTTGTAAGCGTTGGTACACAGTCTCGCATTGGGATTACGAAGGCAGGCTGGCGTTTGTGGCGTTTTATGGGGAGAGATGAGGTCAACGGGATACGGAATCCCTTCCCTTTGCCCTGTGTCATGACTCTTGAGATATCTATGCCAGCAACGGCTCCAGTGCGTATCGCTTCCCTACCTCTGCCCTCAACACGCGTTCTGCCAGGTCCTCGAAAGCGTCTGGGTGCTCGGTGTGGATGGGCACAATGACGCGGGGCTTGACCGAACGCAGAAACTCGCACAGTTCAGGGCCACCGATGTGTCCGGAAGCGTGATTCTGGAAAGGTGCGCTATCCCATTGGGTGTTCACGTTGAAGTGCCGCAGCCAGGCTTTCAACCGGGCCTCATCCAGACGCATCTCGTCGCTGAAAGGCTCACAAGCGGCACGGATGTAACAACTGTCGGCAGGTGGGCGTATATCCAGCAATTCATTTAATTCCCAGAAACTAAGCATCAGTAAATAGCGGTCAGGCGTCTGGCGTATGTGGTAGGCGCGGACACCCTCGCGCCAGTGCGACAGGCCAGGGAAATGCTCATCCTGCGCCTGATCTTTATCCCAGTCTGTGAGATAGCCGGCCTTGTACTTAGTGAAGGTGTAATCACTACGGGTGTAGAGCAATGATCCCATGCGGGGCAAATAGATGCGAATGGAATCCTCCTCCGCAGGATTGGGATAGTGTGCTGGGTCATATTCCCACAGCAGGCGCAACAGGTAGGCCAATTTGGCAGAGATGACGAAAGTGCGTCCCGCCTCACGAGCCACGCGCCAAAGGGTGAGAAAGCGGGTGGTGTCTTTCCAGCCGAAATCCACCATCAGTAGGCCCGTGGTTTTGCGGGCCAGGTCAAGCCCATTTTCATAGACGAATTCCTCACTGTCGGCGCGATCGTTGTTTATTCTTGTGCCCTCGGTGATAATGATCTCTGGCTGCAAAGCGGCGACTTTTTCACGAAAACGGGCTGTGGCCTCGGCGAAGATACCGTGGAAACGGAAATCGCCAGTATAGAGAATCCGCGTTCCCTCGGAGGTGGTGATGAGAAAAGCCATCGCCCCGGGGACGGAATGATCCACGGGGATGCCCTGTACGGTGAGATTGCCGATGCATCGCTCTTCGTAATCACCAATGACTTGGAAGTTACGTTCGAGTGGGTCGCCCTTTTCAATTTTCCAGTCGCCGGGAAAAATGCTCCGCTCACGGGCTTGATTGAGATGCCTCCTTCGTACGCTGCAGAATTCGTATTCTAACGAGCCGCCAGAGAGGTCGCTGACGGCGCTCATAATAAGCCGCGTGATTGGTGAGCAGACAATGGGGGTGCGGTGGTCGAGATAGGCCAGATGCTGGAAATGATCAGCGTGGGCATGAGAAACAAGCACCGCATCCACAAAAGGACGGCCGTGGCGGTCAAGGTAAGCATCATAACTACCTAAGTCGCATCTCCATAAGTCACGCGGTGCATCGGGTATCGCGCTCAAGGCCAATTCGATCTCTGGCAACTCGATCAGGTCTTGGCGATAGATCCCCTCCACAGGGGGCAGGATACCCAGTGCCAGCAGGTCACGTACACCGGCATTGCTCCGGGGCTGCAGGAACTCCTCGAAGAAACAACCCATCTGGGCGAAGGACATGCCGAAGTCCAGCCAGATGCGTGTATCGCCATCCTCAAGCAGGACCTTGTTGCCGCCGATCTCGCCGACTCCGCCGTAGAATGTGAATGCGGACATATTTCGCCTCCTATGACGTCAAGCCTATTGTAACACAAGAGAAATCCTCGTGCCAAGCGATTTGACAAAATAAGAAATATGTGGTATAATTACTTAGGTCAGTGAATAAAGTAAGGAGTTGCCTTGGCCAGAGTACACCGGGGGAACCGAGACCTGATGAGGGAGATGAATCGCAGCCTAGTCCTCAACCTCATCAAGAGCCAGGGGCCTGTCTCACGCACTACGATCGCAGATCTCTCTGAATTGAGCCTGGCTACTGTCTCTAGCATCGTCGCGGATCTCATCGAAAGCGGACTGGTGGAGGAAGTGGGTGTTGGTGAATCAACCGGGGGCCGCAAGCCCGTGTTGCTGGTGCTCAACCCACGAGCTGGCTTCGTTGTCGGCCTCAAACTGATGGAACATGCCATCACCAGTGCCGTCACGGACTTAGACGCGACGGTTCTACATCATCGTATCACCCCCCTGCGAGGTCGGCATGAGCCCACTGCTGTCATCCCAATCATCATCCGCGCTATAGAACAAACTCTCCAGAATTCACAAGTAGAACGGACACGCGTCTTGGGTATTGGTATTGGAATGCCTGGTGTGGTGAATGGTGAAACGGGGGTTTGTCGCTACTCGCCCTTCTTCCAGTGGCGTGATGTCAATATCGCCGAACCTATTGAGGCACACTTCGGGTTACCTGTCTATTTGGATAACGACGTCAACACCCTCACCATCGCCGAGCAGTGGTTCGGCTACGGTCATGGTGTGGATCACTTCGTAGTAGTGACGGTGGGGCGTGGCATCGGTGCCGGCATTGTAGTCAACGGGCAATTCTACCGCGGTGCCATCGGTGGCGCCGGCGAATTAGGACACATCGCGGTTACCGAGGATGGTCCGCTTTGCGCCTGTGGCAAGCGTGGCTGCCTGGAAGCGGTGGCCGCCGATCCTGCCGTGCTGCGGTTGGTTCGCGAGGCCATTGCCGCCGGTCGAAGGACAACCCTCCCCGCAGGACCAGAACTGGATATCGAAATGGTCAGTCGAGCAGCGGCAGCAGGAGACGACTTAGCGCGCGAGGTGCTCGCCCAAACGGGGCGAGCCTTTGGAAGAGGTATTGCGAGTCTCATCAATATCCTCAACCCACACTTGGTAATCGTTGGGGGAGAGGGAGTACGCGCAGGGCCATGGCGATTGGAGCCTATGACCCAGGCGATCCGCGAGCACGCCTTCAATGGGTTGGCTGATGAATTGCAGATCGTCATCGAACCGGCCGGCGATGAGACCTGGGCGCGCGGCGCAGCGGCCGTGGTACTGGGGGAGATTTTCAAGTCGCCGATCCACCGAACCGAATCGCTGAGTTTAGTCGGCGCTAAAACTTAGCGGCATTTCCTTTTGTATCCTTACTTTCTTCGGACACTGAACGAAATAAGTTGTGGGGAGGTGATGCCAATCGAGTCAGATCAAGATCAGAGTTTGGCAACTTTTGGAACGCGGCATAGACTTTAAGGAGGAAGGAGAAATGAATTCCCGCAAACGCTTAGTGCTATCGGCCGTCAGCGCTCTGATCACCCTGTCCTTAGTGATCACAGCCTGCGGCCCGACGCCCACACCGGAGATCATTAAGCAAACCGTGGAAGTGCCAGTGGTGGTGACGGCCACGCCGGTGCCCAAAGGGCCTGTGACTATTACTTTCTGGCACGCTTACAACCCCTTGGAGACGGAGACCCTTGACACAAAGGTGATCCCGGCCTTCGAGAAAGCCCATCCTGACATCAAGGTCCAGGCTCAGCCAGTGCCTTACGACGAATTCCACAGGAAACTATTGACTGCCCTGGCCGGAGGTACCGCGCCCGATCTCATCCGCTCTGACATCATCTGGGTTCCAGAATTCGCGGAGTTGGGCGCCCTCGTGGCCCTGGATGAATTGATGCCCGATTTCAACACCTTTAAGGACAAGGTTTTCCCAGGCCCACTCTCGACCAACTTCTGGAAGGGCCACTACTATGGTCTGCCCTTGGACACAAACTGTCGGGTGCTGCTCTGGAATAAGGCAGTGTTCCAGGCTGCCGGGATCAGTGGGCCCCCAAAGACATTTGATGAATTCCTCACTGCCTGTGAAAAAATCAAAGCGCTGGGGAAGGACAAATACGGCTTTGCCGATGGGGGAACCTACGCCTGGGCAGTGAACCCCTGGATCTGGAGCAGTGGAGGGGATATTACAGATCCCCAAATCACCAAGGCGACAGGATACCTCAACGGGCCCGGAACTGTGGCGGCATACGAGTTTCTCTTGAACCTGGTCAAGAAGGAATACATCCATCCGGGTATCCTGGGTGGTGGAGTGGACACTTGGGGAGGTTTCGCCAAAGGTGAGATCGCCATGGTCTTAGAAGGGCCTTGGTTCCCGCCACTCTTTGATCAGCAGTTCCCCGATGTGGAGTACGGCTTCGCCCTCATGCCAGCCGGCCCTGGGGGTGCTATCTCTGTGGTAGGTGGAGAAGACATCGTTATGTTCCAGCAGAGCAAAAACAAAGAAGCAGCGGCCGAGTTCATCCGCTTTATGCTCTCGCCGGAAACCCAACTTACCATGGCAGAGGCTGGCCAGATGCCGGTCTTGAGCGAGTTGTTGGCTACAGAATACATGCAAAAACACCCATTTTACGGCGTATTCCTGGAGCAACTCAAGACAGCCAAAGCGCGTACACCACACCCAGCTTGGCCCAAGATGGAAGATATCCTGACCCAGACCGGCCAGGCTATCCTGCGGGGAGAGAAGCCCGCACAGGCAGCCCTGGATGAGGCTGCAGCGAAAATTGATGCCTTGCTAAGTAGCCAGTGAATCACGGTGAGGGGATCGAGGAAGTATTCTCCTCGATCCCCTTACTTACAACCGCTCGCGCTCGAGGAATCATGAAAAATCCGCGCCACAGAAGAGAGATCGGCACAGCATACCTCTTCATGCTCCCGGGTCTATCGTTTTTCGCTATCTTTATGGTCTACCCATTAGTCAAGGCCCTCCAGATGAGCCTGTACCAATGGAGCATCATGCCCGGCCAGCCAAGCCCGTTTGTGGGTCTGAGTAATTACACCCGAGCATTTCAGGATCCCATCTTCTGGGTAGCGCTACGCAACACCGTCCTTTACACTGCGGTGACAGTCCCTGGACAAATGATCCTGGCTATGGTGGTAGCCTTGCTACTAAACCATATCACAGTGGGACGGGTCTTTTTCCGGACCATCTATTATCTGCCAGTCCTTACTTCATGGGTGATCGTCTCCCTCCTTTTCACATACCTCTTCCAAAGCCCGGGGGGCTTAATCAACTACTTGTTGACTGACGTCCTGCACTTAATAGCCGAACCCATTGCCTGGTTGCGCAATCCTGCGACCGCCATGGTGCCCATCTTGAGTTTAGGCATTTGGAAGGGAATCGGATGGTCCATGGTCACTTTCTTGGCCGCGCTACAAACGATCCCCGGTGAACTGTATGAGGCGGCAGCGATAGATGGAGCCAGCCGCTGGCAACGGTTCTGGTGCCTTACCCTGCCTTTAATGCGTCCCACTCTCGTTTTCGTGCTGGTAATGCTAGTGATTGGGGGTTTTAACGTTTTCACCTCCGTGTACCTCATCACAGGCGGGGGACCCATGAAGCAGACCGAGGTGGTTCTGAGCTATATGTACCATCAGGCTTTCGATTTCCTGGAGTTCGGCTACGGCGCAGCCCTCTCTTATATACTGGCTGCCATTATCCTAGTACTCAGCTTTCTGCAGATACGCTTCTTGCGCCGACCGGTGGAATTATACTGAAGGGGAGTGACGATTGTGAGAAAAGAGGGCGGTCTTTTTGAAAATACACTGGTCTATTTCCTGCTGGTCATAGGCGGAGTAGTCATGATCTTTCCTTTCCTCTGGATGGTCTCCACCGCTCTAAAAGGCCACATCTACGTTATTGAGACTCCACCTAGTCTATTGCCCAAGGAACCAACGATAGCGAACTTTGTGGAGGCCTGGACGTCCAACAACTTCCGCCTCTATTTTACCAATAGCCTCATAGTGGCTATCTCTACCACCGTGCTCTCTGTACTTTTCTCGGCCATGCTGGCCTATGCCTTTGCTCGCTTCGTCTTCCCTGGCAAAGAGGCTCTTTTTTACGCTTTCCTCTTCACCATGATGATTCCCGGCCTTGTGTTGATTATCCCTCAGTTTTTCTTGGCCAAGGCCTTGGGACTGCGCAACAGTTTGTGGGGGCTGGTTTTCGTATATGTAGCTACTACCATTCCGCTCAACACTTTTCTGCTGCGAGGTTTCTTTGAACAGTTGCCCCGGGAGTTGGAGGAGGCAGTGCTGATTGACGGTGGGGGATATTTCACCATTTTCTTCCGGGTCGTGGTGCCTCTTTCCGCGCCCGCTTTAGCGACCGTGGCCATTTTCACCTTTCTGGCCTCTTGGGATGAGTTCATCTGGGCGCTCACGGCTATTGACGAAATGTCCAAGAGGACCTTGCCTGTCGCTATCGCCGTTTTTCAGGGAGCCCACGCCACTCAATGGGGGTTGGTATTCGCCGCCTCTTTGATCGCGGCCATGCCAGTCATCGTAGTCTTCGTCAGCCTGCAACGCTATTTCATAGGCGGTCTGACTAGTGGGGCTTTCAAAGGGTAATCTCTCTAAAGAAGCAAGATATCTATGATGGATCTCTTCCAGTATAGCATCCACATCATCCTGACTAATCAGGCCCCCACCGGAGCCTACATCGCTTCTCCCAATTTCCCCACCTATCACTACTCCTGGTTCCGCGACGGTGCTTTCATCGCCTATGCCATGGACCTGGTGGACGAACACGAGAGCGCCCGGCGCTTCCACGACTGGGCGGCCCACACCATCCTGCGCCATGCACACAAAGCCCGGCGGGCCATCGAGAAGGTCCGCTCTGGACAACCTCTGGGTGAGGATAACCTGCACACTCGCTACACCCTCGAAGGACACGAGGCACAGGGCGATTGGCCCAATTTCCAACTCGATGGCCTCGGCACCTGGCTGTGGGCTTTAGGGCAGCACATCCAGTTAACCGACAGCCCATTGCCGACGAACTGGAAGACAGCCGTTAGTCTGGTGACCCATTACCTGACGACGTTGTGGTCCCAACCCTGCTACGATCTATGGGAAGAGCACCCCAATTACCTGCACCCCTACACTCTGGCCGCCATTTACGCCGGCTTGAGGGCAGCCAATGCGTTATTGCCTGAGATGGGTGCTCAGACCTCGGCAGCCCCCGAAGAAATACGCCGCTTCGTTTTGACCCAGGGCATAAAGGATGGCCACTTGGTCAAATCCATTGCCCTACAGCCAGAAGCAGAGGGCGATTGCTTGTCAGAAGTCGTAGATGCCAGTCTCTTGGGCATTGCCGTTCCCTACGGCTTACTGGCCCCGGGCGACCCGATCATGCAGGCCACTGTAACCCGGATCGAGAGCGACTTACGCCGGGATGGCGGAGGTGTACACCGTTATCCAGGGGACACCTACTATGGCGGCGGCGAGTGGGTGCTTCTAAGTGCCTGGCTGGGCTGGTACTATGCCGTGGTGGGCAATATTGAACACGCCCGCTCGCTTCAGACCTGGGTGGAGGAGCAAGCAAACCTCAATGGCGAACTACCAGAACAGGTGCCAGTATCGCTGAACGACCCAGCCCAATACCATCCTTGGGTGCAGCGGTGGGGACCTATCGCCCAACCACTGCTGTGGTCTCACGCCAATTATTTGATCCTTCGTTCTGTGCTGGAGCGAACTCCAGGCCGCTCGCGCTGATTTGGATTCGCTAAATGACCGCCGTGTTCCACCAATCTAAGAGTTTCCGAATGGGCCTTTCGGTCCTTGTAACGGTAGCGGCCAGTTTTTGCGTCGCGTGCGGCCCAGGATCGCCCACCGTCATTCCTACATCACCCACCAAAGTACTTTGGCCTAAGGAGGAGAAGGTGCAGATCATCGATCTCTATCCCGACCGGGCCACCTATCGGCCTGGTCAGAATGCCCAAATCCGGGTGCAATTGCGAAATGCAGGCCCGACGGACTTTTCTGGCCTCGTGATCGCCCGTTTAGTTTCGCTGGATCAGGTAATAGGTGAGCATCAGGTTCATGCCCATCTGCTCGCTGACACGACCCAAGTGTTGAGTGTGCCATTGGCGCTGCCAGCGGAGGACTTCCGGGGCTACGGGGTGGACGTGTGCGTGCAAGATGCGAACCAGCGGACAATCGCCGAGGCCAGCACGGCTCTCGATGTGCTGAGCAGTTGGGTTCTGGCGCCCCGCTATGGTTTCTTCGCCGATTTCGCGCCGGGCGAATTAGACTCGGCGGAACGGGCAGCCGAGTTATCCAAATACCATATCAATGTAGTCCAGTTCTACGATTGGATGTATCGCCATTATCAGCTTTTGCCCCCACCAGGCCAGGAAGTGTTCGTGGATGCTTTAGGGCGGCGACTCAGCATGGATACGGTGCGGGCCAAGATCGAAGCGGCTCACGAACACAATATGGCTGCCCTGGCATACGGCGCTATCTATGGGGCCGAGCCCGAATACTTTGCCCAGCACCCCGAGCAGGCCCTCTACAAATCGAGCGGTGAGCCCGAAAGTATTGAGCGCCTGTTCTACATCATGGATATCCGACGCGGTTCTCCCTGGCACAGACGCATCTTGGAAGAATTTCGCCTTGTGGTAACCGAACTCCCCTTCGACGGCATCCACCTCGACCAGTATGGGTTTCCGAAGGTAGCCCACGTGGGTGGGCCGCATGGGCCGCAGGTTTTTCTGGACGATCTCTTTCCACCCTTCATCGAAGACGCCGCAGCGGTCGTTGCTGCTGCTCGTCCTGGCGCAAAGGTGATTTTCAACAACGTGAACGACTGGCCGACTGAGAAGACCGCAACGACCAACCAGGCTGCAGTTTACATCGAGGTGTGGCCGCCCCACGACACATACTCTGACCTGCGCCATCTAATCCTTAAGGCGAAAGCATCTGCTTTTTCGGAGAAGCAGGTCATTCTGGCCGCTTACATCACGCCTCTTTGTATGGCTCGCGAAAATCCCGACATCCTACCACAGGCAGAGCAGGCTGCCCGATTGGCGTCCGCGGCCGTTTTCGCCTCTGGTGGGTTCCACCTTCTACCGGGCGAGCGAAACGGCGCCTTGTGCGATCCCTATTATCCGAAGTATAATACGTTGCGGCCCGAATTCGTGCCGATCATGCGGAGTCTCTACGATTTCGCCGTGCGGTACGAGAATTACCTTTTCGACCCCAGGCTAGTGGATACATCGGATCAGGTGGAAACATACCGAGTGGAAGGGCGCCGTTTCGGCCCCAATGCCCTGAAAGATTCGGTGTGGACCATCCGCCGCGAGCGCCCGGGGTTGGTCACCTTAAGTCTAATCAACCTGATTGGCCAGCCTCACAATTATTGGGACCTACCCCATCCACCGCCTGTGGCCCTGACAAACTTGGCAGTAACTATGACTACAGCCCAGCCTGTTCAGACCATGTACCTGGCCTCGCCAGACAGAGCAGGCGGGCGAGCGGAGCGGCTTGATTTTATAATCACTGAGTGGAATGGCAGACAGGCCGTGCGTTTCACCGTACCTGAGTTAGAAGCCTGGGACTTGCTCATCTTGCTTCTGGCACCTTGAGCAAGGTGATGGAGTAGCAGGTTGGAATCTTAGCGAGGAGGATTAGGCACTATGCATAATGCGCAACGCAATGTTGATTCTATCTGGTGGCGTGATGGCGTCATCTATCAGATCTACCCTCGTAGTTTCGCCGATGCCAATGGGGACGGGATTGGAGATCTGCGAGGTATTATCCACCATCTCGACTACTTAAATGATGGCACACCAAACTCACTGGGTATAGACGCCATCTGGCTTTCGCCTATCTACCCCTCACCAATGCATGACTTCGGGTACGACGTGAGCAACTACCACGACGTGGACCCGGTCTTTGGCACCTTGGCCGACTTCGATGAATTACTTGCTCAGGCCCACCAGCGGGGCATCCGCATCATCATGGATTTGGTGGTCAATCATACTTCCCACGAACACCCCTGGTTTGTGGAATCTCGTTCCAGCCGCGATAGCCCTAAGCGTGACTGGTATATCTGGCGTGATGCAGTGAACGGTCGCCCACCTAACAACTGGCAGGCGGCCTTCGGTGGCCCCGCCTGGACGTGGGACGAGGCAACAGGACAGTATTACCTGCATAGTTTTTTGCCCCAGCAACCGGACCTGAATTGGCGTAATCCTCAAGTGAAAGAGGCTGTGTTCCAGGAAATCCGCTTCTGGCTCGATCGAGGTGTGGATGGCTTCCGGTTGGACGTGGCCAATCGACTGGTGAAAGACGAACAATTGCGCGATAACCCCTTTCGCCTGGGTTTGCGGGCTTACGACCGGCAGTACCACATTCGCGAGGAAAATCAACCGGGTACCCACGAGGTGTGGAAAGCCTTCCGCAAATTACTGGATGAGTATCCGCAACGGATGAGTGTGGGCGAGGTGTACCACGATGACCCAGCCGTTACCGCTTCCTATTATGGAGATGGCACAGACGAACTGCACTTAGTTTTCAACTTTCTGTTTGCACGTTGCCCTTGGAGCGCACGCCGTTTTCACAAGGTGATTGAAGATTGGGAGCGCGCTGTGCCACCTGCCGGCTGGCCAACGTATGTGCTGAGTAACCACGACATGCCGCGCCATTACAGCCGTTATGCCGCCGGTGCCGATAGCGACGCCCGGGCAAAGGTGGCAGCAGCGATGCTCATCACTCTGCGGGGGACGCCTTTCCTGTACTACGGTGAGGAGATCGGGATGCGTGAGGTACACATCCCGCGCGACGAGATCCTGGATCCACCAGGCAAGCGCTATTGGCCGTTCTATCGGGGTCGCGATGGCTGCCGGACACCGATGCAATGGGACGACAGCCCTAATGCCGGCTTCAGCACAAGCAAGCCTTGGCTACGCGTTGGGCCGGATTACAGGCAAGTGAACGTTGCGGTGGAAAGTGCCGATCCGGATTCCGTCTTGAACTTCTATCGGCGGCTGATCTGGCTGCGCAAGTCGTCCCCTGCTCTGCAGCGTGGAAACTATCGGGCACTCATCGAGCGACCAACAGATGTGCTGGCCTATCTACGGGAGGGGGAAGACCAGGTGATACTCGTGTGCCTGAATTTCTCGCCACGCCCGAGGGTGGTGGATCTGAGCGGGATGGATCTGCCAGTGGGGGCGTGGCGGGTCGTCCTATCCAGCGAGCGGGCGGCGGAAGGAAGCATGTACCGAGGGAAGGTGGGTTTGTCCAGGTACGAAGTCTGTGTGATGGAAGGAGAGTGAGATGCCCCCAGCGGAATTCGAATCCGCGTCGCAGCCTTGAAAGGGCTGTGTCCTAGTCCACTAGACGATGGGGGCTCACTGGAAATTATAGAAGACGTTCTCTATCCGGTCAAGTTCCACCGTGACGCACTGGTCCCCAGTATTGTGGCGGCCAGTAGCATAGCACCGCCTTCCCAACCACGTAACTCATCGGCAGTGGCCCCCAGTTGTGCGAATCACTCGAATTGGCACGGTTGTCGCCCAGGACG
Source organism: Chloroflexota bacterium (assembly GCA_014360825.1). Classification (NCBI taxonomy): domain Bacteria; kingdom Bacillati; phylum Chloroflexota; species Chloroflexota bacterium. Next base: position 21,661 of record JACIWT010000007.1, read on the forward strand.
TACAATTGGTCTTGGGCGACTATTATTGGCGGGGCGCTATAAGTGCTCTCCGCCGGCCCGTAGGGCTCGATCAGTGGCTGATCATTGATAAATACCTGGCCCATGCGGATCTCTACCTTCTCGCCAGGCAATCCCACTACACGCTTGATGAAATCCCGCGAGGGATCATTAGGGTAGCGAAAAACGATCACGTCACCACGAGCAGGCTTGCCAAATCGGTAGGCCAGGCGGTTCACCACCAGGTATTGGCCGTCATGGAAATTGGGCTCCATACTGTGGCCCTCGATGCGGAAGTTTTGCACTACGTTGCGAATCAGCAGGAAGAGTATGAGGGCCAGGGCAACAGTCTCGACCACATCCCAGATCAAACGCAATACGCCACCTCCTGGGCGTGACGGTGTCGTTGGCCGCGCGGAGTCCGGAGATGGCATTTCATTTTTCTCGTCGTGCAAGGTAACGCTCCTTGACATTCGATTGGGCTTAGTATTATAGTGTGATTGGCGGCAGAATGCAACGCAAGCCGAACATGCGGCGGGGACGATGCTTTGAGTCAGAGAGAGCGGGTTCCAGTCTCAGATAACGTCAAGATCTCTTGTTCTCGATTTAGCATCGGAGGCGGTTGGAGATGCGTTGTGGGGTTCTCCATCGCTCTCACTCTCCTTCTCTGCCCCGCCTGTTCTTACCACACTCAAGTAGACGTGGCGCAGGGACGTCTAGACTCTGCAGCGCCCTCGCTGGGCGATGGACATGTAATCGGTCAGACCTTCACGGCTCGTCGCCCGAATCTCAGCGCTATCCAGGTGCGTCTCGTTGTCTATGGCGGGGAGGAGGTCGAAGGACCGATTACAGTACACCTGCGCGCATCTCCTGGCGACTCCACCGATCTCGCTACCGCCAGCCTCGATCTGACTACCTACAAACACAATGTTCTTCTGCGCTTCGATTTCCCTCCTCAACGCAACTCCGCAGGCCAGCGATATTACTTTGCCTTGGAAAGCGCCGCTCCTGTGAGTGTCTGGTATAACTCGTGGGACGCCTATGGCGGCGGGCAACTCCATCTGGATGGCCAGCCGAGGGATGGCGACCTGGAGTTCACTACGTATTATCGTGATGACCTTGCCATTATGGCACATGATCTTTGGCAGATGAGCGCAACGTGGTTGACAGGTCTGATGGCAGTGATGCTCGTGCTCCTGGTGCCGGGTTACTTATTGCTCGAATGCCTGCCCTCTCCGCCAGATGACGACCCTCTGGTGAACCTAGCCCTGGCCGTGGGATTAAGCCTAGCGGTGTTACCAGTGGGATTGCAGTGGCTATCGGTCATTGGCTGTCACTTATCGGCCCTCTTTGCGCGCCTTCTATTTTTTGTCCTCACGCTCTTCCTCCTCCTTCGCTGGGCTAGGCGAGGGTTTGCTGACTTGCGAGCCTGGCTAGCCTTAAGGAATCGCCGCTACAGTCTGGCCGTGGGCGCGGTGCTTGGTCTCACCCTTGTGGTGCGACTGCTCCAAGTGCGCGGGTTAGTCTTGCCCCCGTGGGTGGATTCAGTACATCACAGTCTGATCGCTCAACTGATAGTCTCTGAGGGGCAAGTGCCGTCCTCTTACGAACCATTCCTGCCCATTGCCCGTTTCTATTACCACTTCGGCTTCCACACCCAAATAGCATTCACCGCTTGGCTCTCAGGATTGGACGTACCCACCACTATCCTAATATTCGGTCAGGTACTCAACGCCGCCAATGCACTGGCTGTATACCTCTTCGCAACGCGACTCACCGGACGGCGGCTGGCAGGTTTGGTGGCGGCGTTGGTAGTAGGGTTGGTGTCCTGGATGCCCGCGTATTATGTTACCTGGGGGCGCTATACACAATTGGCTGGGATGGCTCTTGTGCCGGCGGCACTGGCGCAAACGATAGACGCGACCGAGATGGGAGGAGAACGGCGGGTAGTCCTGGCAGCCGTAGGCTTGGCAGGTCTCTTCCTCACTCACGCGCGAGTGGCAATTTTCGCAGCGATCTTTCTGGGAGTCTATTGGGTGGATAGTTTCCTGCGGACGCGTCGCTTGGCCGTGGGAAGGGTGTTGGCCATATCGATAGGGGCGGCACTGCTGAGCCTGCCGTGGCTGGTCCGACTAGCAGAAACGTTCGTTATCGCACTCAGGGCATCACCGCAGAGCCTGCAAGGTGACGCGATCTACAATCGCATTCCCTGGGAACTGGTGTGGATCGGGCCTAATCGCGAATTGATGTTCTTGGCTGCTCTGGGGTTGTTGGCTGCACTGGTTCGGCGGCAGCATGGGGTGGTAGAGCTCACTGTAACCACGGGATTGGTAGCACTGGCCGTCAACCCAATGGCCTTGGGCCTGCCACCAACAAACCTGGTGAATAACCTCTCGGCGGTCATTGCCCTCTACCTGCCAGTTTCGGTGGGGGTCGGATGGTTGGCCGTGGTAGGCTACGACATAGTGGGACGTTCGTTGGGCCGCAGACTGGCGCAGTGGATGTTGGCACTCTTGTTAGCCATCGCAGGGGTCACGGGTGGGTGGCGGCTGATCCCTATTGTGAATCCCGTGACCATACTGGCTACAGCCGACGACCTGGCAGCCATGGCATGGATTCGCGAGCATACCCCGCCGGAGGCCGTCTTCCTTGTCAATACTTGGCACTGGCAATTAAATATCTACGTTGGCTCAGATGCAGGGTATTGGATACCCATTCTCACCGGACGGCGCAACACTATGCCACCGGCGATTTACCCAGCAGGCGATGCTGGCTATGTAACGAAGGTAAACGCGCTTGCAGAGGCAGTATCGAGGGCTGATCGGCTCAGTGAGGCGGAGTTCCGCCAATTGGTGCGGGATGCAGGGGCTACACACGTTTATGTGGGTTCGCGCGGTGGGGCGCTATCACCGGCCTGGCTAATCCAATATACTTGGCTGCGACCAATCTATCAGAATGGTGCAGTCTGGATATTCGAGGTCATAAGTGACAGGGCGTCATTCGAACTATCGCCCCAGACAGGGGCTACGTGTTTGCGTCCCGTCTCAGACGCGCGAAGCGGCGCTTGCCGACTTGCAGGATCATACCGTCGTGGATAGAGAAAGTTGCCTCGATGTTCTCCACTTTCTCGCCATTTACGCGCACACCGCCTTGCGCGATGGCTCGCCGCGCTTCGCTCCTGCTGCCCACTAATTGGGCCTCTATCAGCAGATCTACGATATTGAACGGCCCCTGCCCAGCGATGTGATGCTCCGGCATCTCACTGGGCAGTTCCCTATGTTGGAAGACGCGCACAAACTCCATTTCGGCCCTTGTCGCTGCCGCAGGGCCATAGAACATAGCCACGATCTCCCGTGCCAGGCGCATTTTCAAATCCCGCGGGTTCACGCTGCCTGCCGCCAAGGCATGTTCCATCTCCTTGATCTCCGGCATCGGCACGTCGGTCGCCATGACGAAATAGGGGATGAGGTACTCGTCGCTGAGCGACATCACTTTGCCATACATTTGGTCAGGCGGGTCATCTAAGTCAATGCTGTTGCCAAAAGATTTGCTCATCTTGCGTCCATCGGTGCCGGGCAAGAGATCCACCAAATACACGTCCTGGGGTGGCTGGCCTAGCATGGCTTGGAGTTCGCGGCCAGTCAGGATATTGAACTTTTGGTCAGTACCGCCAAACTCCACGTCGGCGCGGATGGCGACAGAATCATAGGCCTGTAAGATGGGATACATGATCTCCATGATAGTGAGCGGATTACCCTCTTCCCAGCGTTTGCGGAACGTTTCGTGTTGCATCATTTGGCCCAACGTGAAACGGCTGGTTAAATTGAACACGTCAGACAAGGTGAATTTGCCAAACCACTCGCTCTGCCAACGCACTTCAGTGCGAGATCGGTCCACCACGCGGAAGAACTGCTCCATATAGGTAGCAGCGTTTTGCTTCACTTGCTCCGCGCTGAGCATAGTGCGGCTTTCATCACGGCCGCTGGGGTCGCCGATCTGTGCTGTCCAATCGCCGACGATGAGCACCACCTGGTGCCCCAATTCCTGAAAGCGGCGCAATTTGCGCAGGCCGACCGCATGACCGATGTGCAGCGTCGGCTTGCTGGGATCAAAGCCCTGTTTCAGCCGTAACTGGCGGCCAGAGTTCAGTCGCTCGATTAATTCCTCTTTTACAATGATCTCTGCGACGGCTCTCTCCAGCAATTCCTCGCGTAGTTTGTCGTCCAGCATTGCATCTCACCTTGTATAGAAGATATTCTTGCAATGGCCTATAACACGCACACCCTGTTGTGAACGAATGCGACACATGCACCAAAAGGTCGGTACCAGCTGACGCGGGCAATTTTAACAAAGGGTGTGCTCCTCTGGCAACACGGCTGTAGCAACAACTTCACCAGGGGAAGCACCACCTCGGGCCAATTTAGCCTATATAAAAGTATATCATAGGAACCCTATCGAGGCAAAAAACTCTTAGTTCCGAGGTCCGCCTATTTACATACCATAGCCGAGAGCATTGCCTACGCTGAAAAAAACCATAACGGCGCTGATTTGCAGTGACCGGATCGGAATGAAGGCCTGTTTGCTACACGACAGCCTTTATTTGACCGCGGAAGGCGAGCGTGATATAATATATTAGAACGCTTGTTCGGAATCTCCGTGGAGGTGGGAAATGAAACGCGAAGAAGTACTGGCCATCTGCCGCAAGGCCCCAGATGTGGGTAAAGTAAAGCATGAGGATTTCGTAGATTACGTCGTTGTTTTGGAAACACCTCGCCGGATCGAAGGTGATTGGGTGATGGTGGAGACAGCGTACATGGCAGTGGACGGGAAACTGGCTATGGCCAACATGGATCATCGGCTGCAGGGCAAGCGGCTCGACTTCGAAGACCCAATTGTGCTGGTGGATAACGAGGAACAGTTGACTTTGATGGTCATCATCAATAGTGAGATCTACGGACGTCGACATGGCATCGCCACCTCGCGGAAGGTTGGCGGGACGGCTACGGAGGAGGCTTTCCCGTGGGAGGTAGCGGAGACATCGGCCATCGGGCGAGCACTCTCTGCAATGGGCTACGGTCTATTGCCAGGGGCAGGCTTGGCCTCGGCGGATGATATGCTACGCGTTGCCGCGTACGAAAAAGAGGCGGCCCGACGTCCTCGCAGCGTGGTCAAGCCGCCAGTTGCCTCACAGCGCAGGCCTCGCCAATCATCTGCGTTCCAGCGACGCAAGTTGGTGGAGATGTACAGCGAGGTGTACGAAGTTCCCGAAGACAAAGCTCAGACAGCTCTAAATGAGGCGTTCCAGCAACAATTTGGACACGGTTTGGAAGAGGCTACTTATGACGAAGGGGTTAAAATGACCGCCTGGTTGTTGCGGGAAAGGAAAGAAAAGGGGAAAGGTTGATCGGTTGCTATCAAATTTGACAAAGCCGCTGAAACACGGTAGCCTGGAGAACGCAAAATCTGGAGCGAGGAAGCAGCCCATGTGGAAGCGTCACATTCTTGTCTGTGGATTCTCAGCATTGCTGTTCCTTTCCACCGGTTTTCTGACACACGCCGACTGTCCCGACAACCGAGCGGTCAATAGCACCTTCGAGGAGGGAGCACGAAAGACCGAAGGCGAGGGCACCAGCCTTTCATCAGCAGTTGCCAACGGCTGGTATCCCTGGGCCATTTTAGGCGATGCTACCATTAATCGCGAACCTGAGTTTAAACTTGAGGATACGGATCTTTCACCCAGCCGATACCGGGCGCACAGTGGTCGTTACTCGCAGAAATTTTTCACCACTTTTGGTACGCATACCGCTGGGTTCTACCAGCGGATTCCTGCGCCAGCGGGGAGCACTGTCCATTTTTCTATCTGGGTGCAAATCTACACCGGCGAGGAGGAATTGCGCTCCGGTGGAGAGTTCATTTCGGACCTGCGTCGCCCCGGCAATTATCGAGTGTATGTGGGCATAGACCCTTGTGGCAACACCCCGTCCGGCTTTGGTGCGCCGCCACCGGATAGTGTGATCTGGTCAGAGCCAGTGATAGACCGCGAGACACGCCGTGAAAGCCCCGATGGTGTTATCTACGATGCCTGGGTACAACTGAGTGTTTCGGCTCCTGCTCAGTCAGATTACATTACGGTATACACTAGAGGCCAGCCCGAGTTCCCCGTGAAGCACAATGACTCCTTCTGGGACGACGCTTGCGTGATCATTGAGATCCCTCCGTCACCCACCCCTCGACCGACCAACACAACTCTGCCCACGGAGCCACCGACAGCGACCCCACTACCCACTGAGACGCCCCAACCAACTAAGACTTTGGCGCCATCACTCACACCAGTACCAAGCCCTTTGCCATCTACGACACCGGCTCCATCGCCAACGGTGATTGCTAGCGCTTCGGTTATTCCCACCCCACCGTTGTCAGGCGAGCAGAGTGCCAGTGATGAAATATTCCAGTGGCTGGCAATCTTTCTCTTGGCTGTGGCCACGATTTTCCTTTTCCTGGCTATCCGCCCGCGGAAGCACTAACAGAGTGTCTGAACCCTTTGTTCGCCAACCAACCGAACTTCAAAGCACGCGTCACCGCATCCTGTTCGTGATCCCCTCGTTAGGAGGTGGGGGTGCAGAGCGAGCCTGTATCAATATCTTGAGGGGCCTGGATCAAGAGTGGTTCGAGTGTGCCCTTTGCTTGTTTGCCAAAGAGGGTGCTTTCCTATCTGAGGTGCCGCCGGGCCTTCGTTCCTATGATCTACGCGGTCGCGTTCAATACGATCTGCGTCTGATTCCCCGGTTGTCCCGGATAGTACGCCATGAGCGACCTAGTGTGGTGCTTAGTTTCCTGCGCTATGCCAATGCTATTACAGTGTTAGCAGCCGCTTTCTCCCGCCCGCGTCCGGTCATTGTACTCAACGAGCAGAATTATCCCAGTGCAGAAATGCCCCGCTTCCGCTGGTTAAGATTCAGACGGACCGCAATACGCCGCCTCTACGCACAGGCCGATGTTATCACCGCCATCTCGGAAGGTGTGGCTAGCGACCTGACGACCACATTCCATGTGCCTCACAGTAGAATCGCCGTGATACCCAACCCAGTTGACGTGAACCGCATTCGGCTGTTGGCCCAAGAACCGGTGGACCATCCATGGTTCAACGGTGATGCGCCAGTGATCATCGCCGTTGGCCGATTGGAAGCACAGAAGGGATACCCTGACCTTATCGAGGCCTTTTCCATATTGCAGCGCGATGTGCCCGCCCGACTAGTAGTCCTGGGTGAAGGGTCCCAGAGAGAAGCACTGGAAGAATTGGCGCGTGAAAAACGGCTCGAGGACAAAGTAGTTTTCTGGGGCTTCCAGTCAAATCCCTATCGTTTTATGGCTCGCGCGGATGTTTTTGCTCTTTCCTCACTTTACGAAGGTTTCGGCAACGTAATTGTAGAGGCTCTGGCTCTCGGCCTACCTGTGGTGGCTACTGACTGTCAGTCTGGTCCCGCGGAAATCCTGGAGGGAGGGCGTTATGGGATGCTTGTGCCGGTGGGCCAACCGGATGCGATGGCCGAGGCCTTACGCTGCATCTTGCTGGACTCCGCACTAAGAGAACGACTGCGACGTGAGGGTCCCGCGCGGGCAGCCAACTTTGATTTACCCGTCATTGTAGAGCGTTACCATCATTTATTATCCGGTCTCCTGGAAGCAAGGGCGTCGAAATGCGCATCCTAATCACCACAGACATCTTCCCGCCCGATGTGGGTGGCCCGGCCACCTACGTGCCGCTCATTGCGGCACAACTCACAGCGCGCGGACACGAGGTCCATGTCCTGACTTACAGTCAGGATCATAGCGTTCCGGGAGACATGGATTATCCATTCCGCATCCAACGAGTGGTCATTAGAGGTTCGCGCCCTGCACGTTTTTGGCGGGTGGCCCGGCTGATCGCCCAATGGGGCCGAGAGGCTGACGTGTGGTATGTCAATGGCATGGGGTTGGAGGCTCGGCTGGCCGATCCACTGCGAAGAGTGCCTGTCGTGGCCAAGGTTGTGGGCGATATCGCCTGGGAGCGAGCGTTTCTCCGCGGTTGGGTACATGATGACATCGAAATGTTCCAATGTTGCCGTTACCCGCCGTGGGTAGAACTGCTGAAATGGCGACGCAACGCCATGTACGATGGAGTGCAGCGGGTAATCGCCCCTAGTAAATACCTCGCTCGCATCGTCGCTGGTTGGGGTGTGATGGCCTCGCGAATTGAGGTCATTCACAATGCCTTTGCGCCTCTGGCAACCTTGCCAAAACCGAAAGCCATAGCGTTGGGAGCGGATCGCATCATTGTCACCGCCTGTCGCCTGGTCCCGTGGAAGGGGGTGGATGGGATCTTAGAAGCGCTGGCTGGCCTGTCTAACGTAGGATTGGTGGTGATCGGTGAGGGGCCGATGCGAGCGGAATGGGAGGCGATGGCTAAGGCTCTGGATCTGAGCCGCCGCGTCTTGTTCACAGGGGCTATACGGCGAGAAGAACTCTACCAGTACATGGCCGCTGCGGATGTTTTTGTGTTGAATTCGCGGTATGAGGGCTTGCCTCATATCGTGCTGGAAGCCGCTGCGGCAGGGCTCCCGGTTGTCGCTGCGGATGCTGGTGGGACGGGAGAGGTTGTAATGGACGGCGTGTCTGGACTTCTGGTGCCGCCAGGGGACACCTTATCACTGCAGGCAACCTTAATGCGTCTTCTCTCCGATGAATCACTGCGAAGACGATTAGTGGAGGGTGCGCGAGCGCAGTTGGCCAACTTCAGCCTGGCACAAATGGTAGAGCGGACCGAGACAGTCCTTTCAGAGGCAGTGTCACAACGATGAATGTGCTGATGATGGGTTTTGACCCCACTTCTCTTGTGGACGATCCTGCCGTTGGCGACACACGACAGCGGTTGTTTCATTATGCCAGCGAGTTGGATCGCCGCGCGCCTGGCAGCCAGTTGCACGTGATCATCCGCACATCGCACAGGGCAAGGCTAGCCCCCAAGCGATTTGAACCCAACCTCTTTCTATATCCCGCGAACTCCAGGCCCGGCGCTTTTATCCTGGACGCCTATCGGCTCAGTAGCCATCTAGTCTGGGAGAAAGGCGTGACGCTGGTGACAACACAGTCGCCCTTCAGCGATGGGCTGACAGGCTATTTGCTGAAAAGGCAATATGGCATCAGACTACTTGTCCAACTCCACACCTGCACTCTCGATGACCCCTTCTGGCTGGCTGAAAACCGACTCCATCCCTGGCGGCGGAGACTGGGGCTTTTCGTGCTGCGACACAGCGATGGTGTGCGAGTTGTATCGGCACGGGCTCAGCGTTGGCTAACTGAGACGGTGGGATTGCCTCCAGAGCGCGTGTATCTCAACCCGGTGAGCGTATCGTTGACCGGAGATAACAAGATGGGCTACAATCCAGGTGGATATGTGCTTTTCGTAGGCGGGCTCAAGCCTGAAAAAGATATCTGTACTTTACTGTGTGCCTTCGCTCTGGTACGCAAAGCACTCCCCAGCGCCCGAATGATGGTAGTGGGTGATGGGCCAGAGGCAACCGCCCTGCGACGGAAAGCCAGCGAATTGGGCATATCTGAGGCGGTGGAGTGGGCAGGAAACATTCCCTATCAACAACTCGCCTCTTATTACTCCAAGGCCTCGGTTTTTGTACTACCGTCAGTTTATGAATCATTTGGCCGAGTGTTAATCGAGGCATTGAGTTTTGGCGTGCCTGTAGTCTCCACTGACACAGAAGGCGGAACGGAGATAGTTCGTGATGGGATCACGGGCTTCATTGTGCCCCGCCAAGACTGTGAGACGATGGCTCAACGCATCACCTACTTGCTCTCGCACCCTGCGGAGGCAGAGCGTATGGGTGCAGCAGGTCGCGAGGAGATCAGATCTCGCTACGATGCCCAGCGACTTCGGAGGGAGTTGATAGACATCTGGTTCCAGGTGGCCGCACGGTGACGAAACTGGTATATGTCCTGCCGGTATATGATGAGTACTCGTCCGAACACTTCTACCATCTCTACGGGTTTCTGGACAAACTCTCCAAGCGCGGAGATATCTTGATTTTCATTGAGCGATGTGTCAATCCCCCACAGTTCCCGGCCGGGGCAAGAGTGTATTACCGCCGTACCCACTGGCCAGTGATGAGTCTCCTGGAAACATTTCTGGTTTTGCTATCCGCCCGGTTGCGAGGGTACAATCGTTTCTACGTTCACTATTCGCTATCGGCTGCCTTTCTATGCGGTGTACTGACACGACTGACGGGCGGTATTTCATACTATTGGCATTGCGGACATCCAACAGAGTTCCTGCCCAAGTGCGTACGTAGTTTAGAGGATATTAAGTGCTGGCTACGCAATGGGCCATTATTAAGTTGGACCCTGCGGATCGTCCATTATCTCGTAACAGGCTCGCCAAAAATGGCGCGCTATTACAGTCAAGTTTATGGAGTGTCTCTGGAGCGAATTCGAGTGATGCCCAATTGGGTAGATTTAGATCGATTTTCTGGGTTGCCCTCAAAGGAAGCCTTGCGCACTGAACTAAGATTACCTCAAAACGTGCCAATGGTCCTTTTCTTGCATCGCCTGGTCGAGCGCAAGGGAGCACATTATCTGGTGCCCATTGCCCGCTTGGTAACGGAAAAGCGGCGAATGCTGTTCCTGATCGCCGGTGATGGACCTTACCGCGCCCGTTTGGAAGTGGAAATCAAGGATGCTGGGCTGGAGGGTTCATTTCGTCTGATCGGTTGGGTGCCCAATCGCGAGGTGATGCGCTATTTTGGTGCTGCCGACGTTTATATCATGCCCTCAGAGGAGGAAGGTTTCCCGCGCACACTCTTGGAGGCCATGGCGGCAGGTTGTCCTTTTGTGGCAACAGACGTGGGAGGCGTGCGGGATGTGGTTACACCATCGCAAAGGAAGTTCGTCGTGCCCAAGGGGGAACCAGTCCTATTTGCTGAGGCGTTGGATTGCCTGTTGGACGATGAGACTTTACGCCGTCATCTGGCTGTTGACGGGATGACTCGGGTGCAAGATTTCTCACAGGAGCGGGTAGTCGAGATTTTCTTAGACTTGCTCGGAGGCCAAGAGGCTGCCCTACATGCGGACATATGGGCGGAGTCGAACAACGCGAATGTTGCACCCTCGTAGAGAGTATGAAGATGAGAGATACCCAAGTCGTATCTATGATCCGAGCCAGGCCCGCTGCTGCCGTCACCAAGGCACTGTATTCCACACGATATGCTATGGCGTTATTCCGCGAGAGGGGATGCCGCCGAGTGCTTGATGTGGGATGCGGCGAAGCTTACCTTGAGAAGACGGAACCCGAGCGCTACGTTGGGTTAGATATTGAGCACCTACGACTAAGTGAGGCCCGCGGGCTGGGGGCGCGTAATCTAGTGCTCGGGAGTGCACAGCATTTGCCCTTTCGCGATGAGGTTTTCGACGGGGTACTGGCAAAGGACGTATTGGAGCACTTTTACTTAGAAGAGGCATTTGCTTTCCTCCACGAAGTGCGTCGCGTCTTGCGTCGTGGTGGCATCTTCGTTGTCACCACCACAAGGGCCGATCAGAGTTTCTGGGATAAGCCCGACCATGTTCGCCCCTACTCTAATAAATGGGTGCGACGAGTGCTGACTCAAGAGATGGATGCTTTTGAAGTGCTTGACGCGCGCGAACTCTCTGCTGGTATACCGGGTTTCGGGCGATTGGGTTTAGAACCATTGGCCCACGCCCTGGCCAACTATCTTGGTATCCGAGTAGGACACGGGATAATCAGTCTCATCCGTCGGGTCTGAGGAACAGTCAAAACGTGTCAGCCAGCTTGTGGTAAGAAGGCCAGCGAACATGCGTGCTCGAAAATCTCTGTTACTGCTGGTAACGAACCTAACACGCTCTGGCCTCGGCTTGATCTCCATGCTCGTCGTGGCCCGCTTGATGGGGCCTGTTGCTTTGGGGACCATTACCTACCTGTTCGGGTTAGTGGGGCTGCTGGCTATTGTATCCGACCTGGGTTTTTCGGTTGCCCACTTGAAACGCGCTTCCGAACCAGGCGCGGATTTGGGAACCTGTGTAGGCACATTCCTCAGCGTCAAAGCCATACTGAGCCTGGTGCTTTTGCTCATTATTCTCCTCGCGCCACCTATAAGCGGAGCACTGGGACACCCACTCCTGAGTGGATCTATCCAAACCACAGCCTATTATCTCATCGCTCTGACACCGCTTCTAAACAACTTTTCCCAGGTGGTTCTGTTCACATTCGAGGCCAGACAAGAGGCAGCCCGTGGGAGCGTAGCGGCGCTTCTGGGCGGAGTGGTCACCGCTACGGCCCGAATCATAGTGGCCGTTTTCGGGCTGGGCGTGGTGGCTTTGAGTTTGGCATACAGCCTGGAAGCAGTGGCGGTTTTCATTGCCGCCCTCGCTTTGTACCGCGGATATCCGGTGTCCCGGCCGCGACGCGAACACCTGACTAGTTACACCCAGTATGCCCTGCCCGTCCTTCTCGCCTCTGTGCTCGGCACTGCTACCCTAAATGTAAATCCTGTCCTGATTGAGAAACTCTGGGACACGGTTGAGGTAGGGTATTACGGCAGTGTCTTGGGGGTTGCGAACTTGATAGGCCGCCTGTCGTCGGCGGCCATGGTCATTTTCTTCCCGCAGGCTTCGGAAGACATTGCGCTGGGACAGTTGGATGAAGTGCGACGCCGCCTGCTCGTCGTGGAGCGACACCTGCTCAATTTAACCGTGCCCCTGGCGGTATTAATAGCGTGTTTCAGTCCAGAAATCATCACGTGGCTACTGCGCCCCGATTTTTTGCCCGCCGCTCCTGTTCTGGCCATTTTGGCTATTGACACTGTGGTCACTGTTTTCTTCCAGCCTTACAGCATGGTGATCTACGCAGTGGAAAAGCACCGATATCTGGTTATATCGGCCCTCATCCAATTGGCGACGTTGGTTGGGATGGGTCTCCTACTCATCCCCAGAGGTCTGGGGGGACTCGGCGCAGCCGGGGCAGCAATGGCGATGCTGGTCGCCGATTTGGTCAGTGGCCTGTATCAGGTCCATCTGTCAGCGAAATTCGCTCAGATTGGCACATATCCAAAGTGGTTCGCTTACGCCATTGCCGGTGCTGCCTCTTACACGGTGTTATGGGTGCTGGGGTCATTTGCCAGACCGTTGGGGTTGATAAAAATAACATTGCTTGTCCCGATTGGCGTTGGGGTATGTCTAGTATGCCTGGCGCTGTTCGGACAATTTCACTGGGACGACCTACGCCTTTATTTGGATCTGGTGAGCCCGGCGAAAATGTGGCAGTATGTCCGGAAAGAGTTGGCAAGAGAATAAAGGCTGGTGACACACGAAAGGCAGGAGGCAGGCGAGTGCTGGCCTTGAGAAAAGGTTGGCTATCTACCAGCTATAGCCGCCGTATCCTAGACCAGGAACTGGCAGGATTCCGTGACGTGTTCCAGGGCATTGTCCTCGATGTTGGCGGGCGGCGACGGGGCCAGGTGCAATACGGCCCTCTGATAGGACAGGGAGTGCACCGATGGCTTACTTTGAATATAGACCGGGCAGCCAAGCCCCACTTGTTAGCCGACGCCACCGCGCTACCGCTAGCAAGTAGGTCCGTGAATGTTGTGATCTGCACGCAAGTTCTCGAGCATATGAAGCAGCCAATCCTGGCGATCGAGGAAATGTACCGTGTATTGCGGAGCCCAGATCCCGGATCAGGTTTACCGGGTGGGGTGCTTGTGCTCAGTGTGCCTTTTTTATACCGAATTCATGGGGCACCCCAGGACTACTTACGTTTCACGGAATATTTCTTGCGCCACTCGGTCGAAATGGCAGGGTTCCGCATCGTGCAGTTGAAGAAATTGGGACTCTTTTTCGCCGTTTTGTGCGATATGATCAAACAGGCGATCAGCGAAGTGCAACCTGCGCCCTTGCGTTGGGGCCTGGGTTTGCTTTTCTTGCCCGTGGCAGAGTTACTCATCGGGTTAGAACGTTGCCCGTGGATACAGCGCTCCCGAACGTTGAACACATACACCACCGGGTACTTACTTGTAGCCGAGAAGTTGAGCCAGGAGGAATAGCAACAGATGAGCAAGGTAGGACGAGCCCATTGGCGCGCATCGGCAGGTGATGACTTCCCATGATGCCGCAGAAACTCTCGAAACCCATCGTGCAACATTGGCCTCATCTTTTCGCTGTGGATTGGGCCTTTCGGGCGATGAAATGAGAACGCGAATTCTCGAGGTAGTGGCTTCTTCCAGGGGCGGCGGAGCCGCACATGTGCACAATTTGGTGACGGGGCTCGGCGCTGCATCCTTCGACATCACAGTGGCCATGCCAGAGGACGGCGGACAGGTCACGGCAGCGGATATCGAGGCTGCTGGAGCGCGTTTCAGTCCTTTGAGCACCTCCTCTTGGCAACCAGTGTGGCAGGTGCGCAGGCTTATCCGCACCAAAGGGTGCGATTTGATGCATGCTCACGGGCTGCGCGCCGCCCTATTCACTCGGCTGGCATTACTTGGGCTTCGATCTCGACCAACCTCCGTCGTTACCATCCACGGCTTCGCTGTACCCTATTACGCGTGGCCCAAGCGGACTCTCCTCTTGTCGCTAGAGCGCGCACTGTTTCCACTGACCGATTGTGTGATATGCGTATCGGCGGCGGAGCAGCTGGACTACCTGCGCGCGACCGGCATCTTGCCAGAACGAACACGGGTGATACTTAACGGCATAGATACCGAGCGGTTTCGACCTGGTAACGGGCGTGAGTTGCGCCAGGCTTTGACCACCGGGAGTGCCTTTCTGGTAGTTACCGTGTGCCGGTTGTACATCCCGCGGGACTTTGATACTCTGCTACGCGCTTTTGACGCCCTACGAACCGACGTGCCGGCAAAGTTGTGGATCGTGGGCGATGGTCCGCTGCGTCCGATGATTGAAGAATTGGTGCAGAGGCTGGACATAGAGAAGCAGGTGGTTATGCTCGGCATGCGCCGTGATGTACCAGACGTCCTGAGAGCAGCCGATGTCTTCGTTCTCACTTCCAGGGGGTGGGAAGGGTTACCCCTCACTGCACTAGAGGCACAGGCCAGCGGTGTCCCCGTGGTTATCACCGATGTGGGGGGCAGTAGGGAGGCCATTGCCGACGGCAAGACGGGTATTTTAGTGCCCCCACGGGACGCCAGTGCCCTTTATCGAGCGCTGCTGCAGTTAGCCCGTGATCCGGGATTGAGGGCGAAGATGGGACGGGCCGGGCGAGAACGGGCCGCAACGCAGTTCTCACTTCAACGCATGGCACGTGAGACTGCTGCAGTCTACGAACAATTTCTCACGCGAAGGGACTGAGGATGTTTGAGGAGAAGTGGGACATCTTGCACGTCTACAAAGACTACTACCCAGTCGTAGGTGGCATAGAAAATCACATCCGCGTGATCGCCGAGGCCCAGGCCGCACGCGGACACAGAGTCACCGTGCTGGTTACAAACCAGCATGGACCGACCACCACAGAAGATTTAGGCGGCGTTCGCATTATCAAGGCACGACGGCTGGCAACGGTGGCCTCCGCCCCCCTCAGCCCGACGCTGGTCTCTATCCTGCGAGGAATGAAACCTGATATCTTGCACCTGCACTCGCCTTATCCTGTGGCCGAGATGGCTTACCTCCTGGCCGGGCGTGCCCAGGCCAGCGTGCTCACGTATCACAGCGACGTGGTCCGGCAAAAGAACATCCTGCGCTTTTACCGACCTATCTTCTGGCGTGTGCTCCACAAGGTGAATGTAATCATCGCCACCAGCGAGAACTACGTTCGCACGTCACCTTATTTGCAGCGGGTGAGAAATAAATGCGTGGTCATCCCCTTGGGGACGGATGTAGACCGTATCGCCAATGCTGACCGAAGGGCTAGCCAAGCCATTCGCGCCCGATACGGCGAACCATTACTGCTTTTTGTAGGGAAACTGCGCTACTACAAGGGATTGCAGTACCTGATAGCAGCCTTACCCCAGTTGCCAGATGTAAAGTTACTTGTCGTAGGAACAGGGCCGATGGAAGAAGAGTGGCGAGCATTAGCGGCGAAGTGGAACGTTGCTGAGCGTGTGATTTTCGCAGGTGAGGTGCCCGATGAGGATCTGCCAGCATACTACCATGCGGCCGACTTGTTCGTCCTGCCCGCTTGTGAGCGCAGCGAGGCCTTTGGCACGGTATTGCTCGAGGCGATGGCCGCTGGACTGCCGCTGGTCACCACAGAACTCGGCACCGGCACCTCCTGGGTCAATCAAGGTGGCGTGACAGGACTAATCGTGCCACCTCGCGATCCCAGTGCCTTGGCGAACGCTATTCACCGGCTGTTGGACGATACGGCATTGCGCCGGGAGATGGGACGCAAGGCTTTCGACCGCGTGCGCAACGACTTCACTCAAGATGTGATGGTGGAACGCATCCTGGCCCTTTACCATCAGTTGCTTGCAGATTGAGAGGGGGCTAAAATGCCATTTGTAGTGGTGCATTGGTGCACCACTCAAACGAGGAGGTTAATTCAATGCCAGACATGATACCGGAGCCATACCGTATCAAAGTTGTCGAGCCCATCCGGCAAACCACCCGCCAGGAAAGAGAGCACATCCTAGCCACAGCGGGTTACAATGTTTTTAACATCCGCAGCGAGGATGTGTACATTGATCTTCTCACGGATAGCGGCACCTCGGCCATGAGCGATAACCAATGGGCGGGCATGATGATAGGCGATGAAGCCTATGCGGGCTGTCGGAATTACTTCCGTCTTGAAGCAGCGATCCGCGACATCACCGGTTTCAAGTACTTCGTGCCCACACACCAGGGGCGGGCGGCGGAAAAGGTGCTCTTCTCCGTAGCAGTGAAGCCAGGCCAACATGTGCCTAGCAACACGCATTTCGATACTACCCGCGCCAACATCGAGGAAGTTGGTGGAGTTGCCACAGATCTAGTTATCCCGGAGGGACTAGACCCCACGAGCCGCCATCCTTTCAAGGGTAACATGGATACAAAGAAATTGAGACAATACATCGAAAAAGTGGGTGCGGAGAACATTCCTCTGGCTATGCTCACCATCACCAATAACTCGGGCGGGGGCCAGCCAGTCTCGATGGCCAACATCCGCGCTACGAAAGAAGTGTTAGCAGAGCACGGCATTCCACTCTTCATTGACGCCTGCCGCTATGCCGAAAACGCCTATTTCATCCAGCAGCGCGAGACAGGGTATAAAGATAAACCCATTATCGAGATCGCCCGCGAGATGTTCACCTACGCCGATGGTTGCACTATGAGCGCGAAGAAGGACGGGTTAGTGAACATCGGCGGCTTCCTGGCAATGAATGACGAGGGACTCTTCCAGCGGGTCTGCCAGCGACTCATTCTGTGGGAGGGGTTCACTACCTACGGAGGGTTGGCAGGGCGGGACTTAGAGGCCATTGCTCGGGGCCTGTACGAAGCGTTAGACGAACGCTATCTGGCCCATCGCATCGGCCAAGTGCGCTACTTGGGCGACCGGCTGCTGGAAGCAGGCGTGCCCATCCTGGAGCCGACGGGCGGACACGCCGTCTATCTCGATGCCAAACGCTTTCTTCCCCACATTCCACAATCCCAACTCCCCGCCCAGGCACTCGTCGTACACTTGTATCTGGAAGGGGGCATCCGGGCTGTGGAAATCGGCACCGTCATGTTCGCCCAGAAGGACCAGAGCACCAGGCAGTGGACCTACCCAGCACTTGAATTGGTGCGATTAGCAATACCCAGGCGCGTGTACACTCAAACTCACCTGGATTATGTGGCCGAAGTCATAATTGAGTTATATCGCAAGCGCGATGCTATCAGGGGCATGCGTATGACTTATGAACCGCCTTTTCTACGACACTTCCGGGCACGGTTCGAGTTCGTGGAGTCGTAACGACCCGGGCCGATTCTACTCTTGTGGCACCACAGCAGCAGCCAGCACCCCGGCTCCAGCGTGAGTGGCAAGCACAGGCCCGGCCTCGCCTATCAAGATACTACCTTCATGAAACCCGGTGGCCTGAGCAAGGTCATGAGCGAATGAAGTTGCTACCTCAGGGATCCGGGTATGTACCACGATCAACATCTCCGCAGGGGTGCGTGTTAGTATCGCCTCCCTCAGGCGCTGAACACCTTTATCAAAAGAGCGCGGCGTACCGAAAAGTTTGAGTTCTCCCTCCACCATTGTCAACATCGGCTTGATCTGAAGGGCGCGCATCACCTGATCGAGCACGGGCATGAGCGCGTTCGCTCGACCACCGCGTCGGAGATTCTCGATGGTGTCAAGCAATATGAAGAGTTTCAGCCGCTCTCGGATGCTCTCCAAGAGGGGGATAATATCACTGATCTCAGCTCCCTCCCCTGCCGCTTGTGCAGCCCGCAGAGCCATATAACCAAGCCCCAGCGAGAGCGTCTGTGAATCAAAGGCTACAACATCTCCACCAAATTCCTGGGCCGCAGCCCAGGCCGAGTTGTACGTGCCGCTATGCTTGCTGGTTAACGTCAGGCAGACGACCTTGTGGCCTGCTTCTACCAGGGGCTTGAAAACGGAGTAAAACGCTCCTGATGACGGCTGTGACGTTTGGGGGTGCTCAGGACCGCCCATCCGACTCCAAAATTCTTCGCGCGTGATCTGATCATCCGTATAAGTTTGTTTTCCGAAATTGAGAACCAGCGGCACAATGGTGATGCCATGAGCGGCAGCAACAGTCGAATCGAGATCACATCCGCTATCGGTGACGATCTTAACGGTTTGCATAAGCCCCTCCAGATATGTTTCCTGAGGATATCATCAGCCCAACGTGAGATTCTTTGCTACTACTAACACCTCTGAGGGGCCTTCGTTGCATTTTTGGCCACCGACTGTCCGAGACCGAGATCCGGCGAGTTCGCATTATATAGCATTGTGAACGACTGCGTGGCTGAAGTATAATTTGCAATGGGGGTGAACTATGAAATACCAGTGCATCCTGGATGACGTGCCCAACTACACAGCCTTCCTCACCGTGGATGAACTGCGCGCCAGCGCCCATCGTTTGGTCGAAACACACCCAGAGCACGTGAGGCTCATGCCCATCGGCAAGTCCAGGCGTGGCGAGCCCATGGAGGCGCTGGTAATTGGCAACGGTCTACACAAGGCGCTGCTTTTCGCCATGCCTCATCCCAATGAGCCCATTGGCAGCATGACCCTGGAATACCTATCGTGGCGGCTGGCTGAGGACGCCGCACTGATTGAGGAACTGGGTTATATCTGGTATATGGTGAAATGCATTGACCCGGATGGCACAAGGCTCAATGAGGGATGGTTCAAAGGGCCCTACACGCTGGAACACTATGCCCGCAACTATTACCGGCCGCCTGCCTTCCAGCAAATCGAGTGGACCTTCCCGGTGGACTACAAGACACTACACTTCCACAATCCATTGCCAGAGACGCGGGCCTTGATGCATCTTATGGAACAGGTATCTCCTGACCTACTGTACTCATTGCACAACTCTGGATTCGGCGGTGTTTACTTCTATGTTTCTGGTGGCAATCCGCGTTTCTACCAGGAACTGCACGACCTGGTAGCAGGGGAGGAATTGCCATTGCACCTGGGCGAGCCAGAGATGCCATTTATTAAGCCATATGCGCCTGCTATCTTCCCCGAAGTTAGCGTGCAGGACATATACGATTACTATGCGGCCAACAACCCAACTGACCCTGCCGTCATCATGCGCCAGGGTGCGTCCAGTTTTGACTATTTGCGGGGTCTAGGTACTGGCTTCTCAATCGTCTGCGAGATGCCGTATTTCTACAATCCCAAAATTGTGGACACCAATCCATCGGATATCATTCGCCGTGATGCTATCCTCCAGTCAGTTGCCCGTGACCGCGAGTACGATGCCTTTCATCGCCGCCAATTCGAGGCTGTAGCCGATCTGTTGACCGCGCCGTCACCTTTTGTGGAGACCATCCAGGAATGGCTACGCATTTTCCCTGAGAGCGCCGCCGCCTTAGAGAATTGGGCCCGGAACGATCCGCAGACGGCGAGGCCAGGCACAGTAGCCGAGGTATTTGACAGCCTGGTAGTGGGCAAATTTTATCGCCTGTTCACCTTGGGGTTGTTGCTGCGTGCTTTCACTCACCAGATGGCGGTAGGCGGCGAGCACCCGCGTTTGCGCCGGGCCTACGAGGAGGTCGAAGTGGAGTTCGAGCGCCAAAGCGCGGAGGTAACTCGGGAACTGGACTACCACGTTATCCCCATCCGTAAACTAGTGCGGGTACAATTGGGGGCTGGCCTATTGGCAGCGGAACTGGCTCGGGAGATGGTCTGATGCCGGAACTGCCTGATCTGGAGATCATCAAGGATGTGCTGCGCGAGCACGTGGTGGGTTTGAGCATCGAGGGTGTCGAGGTGCGCAAGCCCGTCGTGACCCGCGACCTGATCGGTGATGGTTTCCAAGCCGGACTATTCGGGCGCAGTATCAACCGTGTGGAACGGCGGGGCAAATTTCTCATCTTTACGCTAGCTGGCGAGCGTTATCTGGTCATTAACCCTATGCTGGCGGGACGGATTCGCTTGTGTCCGCATTGGGAGCGCCAAACCCCGGCACCCATCGTAGTTCTGCAACTCTCCAACAAGACTGACCTGCGCTACAGTGACCCCAAACTCATGGGTAAGGTATATCTCGCTGATGACTTGCGCGCTGTCCCTACTTTCGCCGCGCAGGGGCCCGAGGCGTTAGACCCCAAACTGACATTAGACGTCTTCAAAGAGCGACTGCGTCAGTACCGAGGCGAGATCAAGGGCATCCTCACGAACCAGGCTTTCATCGCCGGCATCGGCAATGCCTATGCTGATGAAATCCTCTTCCGCGCCCGCATCTACCCTTATAAGAAACGCCCCCGACTCACACCTGCGGAAATCGAGACTTTGTACCAGTCCATGCGCGACGTGTTGACAGAAGCAATTGACGTGTTGCGCACACGAGTGGGGACTGACATTCACATTGAGATCCGCGATTTCCTGCAGGTGCATGGGAGAGGTGGCCAACCTTGTCCTCGCTGTGGTACGCTTATCTCCGAGATCACCGCCCACCAGCGGCTCACCAATTTCTGCCGCACCTGTCAGCCAGGCACGCTGATCTGCAACTGAATTCACGCAGTTTGACATTCTCGCAAAACTTGCTTATTATTAGAACAAAAGTTCTATGACCGTACCGAAGCGTCGCAGGGGGACACCTGCTGGGCGGATCGTGTACGGAGGAGGAATTTGATGTACGAGGATAGTGAAGCGCTAAATCCGCAGGTCGTGGAGTGGCTGCTGGAACCAGAAAACCCTTCGGTGCGCTATTTCACCCTTGTGGATCTCCTCGAGCACCCGGCCAATGATCCTGATGTGACTGCCACCAAGGCTGCCATTCCGCAGAGTAGCACAGTAGCCAGCATCTTCGCGGCGCGAAAACCAGCTGGATACTGGGGCAAGTCGCGGGACTACTACATCCCGAAACATTATTCCACTTTCTGGGTGCTTTCTATTCTGGGCGATCTGGGCCTGACTTCGGAGGATGAGCGCATCCGCGAGGGGTGCGAGTTTATGTTCTCCCACCAGCGAGAAGATGGCGTTTTCCGTCGCCAGCGTCATATCCCCGGCAGTTGGGGTTGGGAGCGAAACGGCGAACCGTGTACCCACGCCCGGATTGTACGTTTCCTCATCCAATTCGGTTATGCCGACGACCCACGCACACAGGCTGCGATCGACTGGCTTATCCAGACCCAACGTGGGGACGGCGGTTGGCTCTGTGCGCGCTCCAACACGCGCCACGCCTGTTTGCGCGCCACCTTGGACTATCTACGAGCCGCTGTCCTCCTGCCAGACACCTGGCAAATGGAGACGACACAACGAGCAGCCGAATTCGTTGCCGCGCTCCTGATGGAGCCGAATATGGGCCACTATCATGTCTCTGACGCTTGGACAGTGCTGCAGTATCCCTACTTCAACTACGGCGTGCTCCCAGCCCTCAGCGCACTCACCGTCCTGGGTTATGGGCGTGCTCATCCCAAGATAGCCAAAGCCCTCGATTGGCTCTTGGACCGCCGCCAGAAGGATGGCACCTGGATATTGGACGAAGAGGTATTCCACCCGCCAGCCGATTTTGGGCGCGCAGGCAAACCCAACAAATACATTACCCTCGACGCCCTGCGGGTATTCAAGTCTGTGTTCCGGTGATCCGCGGAGGTATGTTATGCCACAGTTGAAAACAGGCGTGGCTGATCTCCCTTTACACTACGGACGAGCCCCCAAATGGCTCTTCCAGCGTATGACAGCCTTAGCCCGCGAAGTGGCGGTAATCTTAGTTTCTGAGTTCGGGACGCAAGAGGTATTACGTCGCCTGTCGGACCCGTACTGGTTCCAGGCCTTTGGCTGCGTGCTAGGCTTTGACTGGCATTCGAGTGGTTTGACCACTACCGTCTGTGGCGCATTAAAAGAGGGCATCAAGGGGTTGGAAAACGAGTTAGGTTTTTTTGTGGCAGGAGGCAAAGGTGCTACCTCGCGCAAAACACCGGCGGAGATATTGAGACACGGAGACTATATCAGCGTTGACCCACAGAAACTCATCTACGCGAGTCGTATGTCGGCTAAAGTAGATAACACTGCCCTCCAGGACGGCTATCAGATTTATCATCACACCTTCGTCTTCGATCGGGCAGGCCGATGGTGTGTGGTGCAGCAAGGTATGAATCCGACGAATCGCTACGCTCGTCGTTATCACTGGCTGGGCGAGCAAGTGAAGGACTTTGTGTGCGAGCCCGAAGCAGCCATCTGTTGCGATGCCCGTGGAGAGACTTTGAATATGGTAGCGCAGGAGAGCGATGGGGCACGAAAGGCAAGCGCCATGCTGGCCGGGCAAAGGCCAGTGTGGTTGTTGGGCGAACTCAAGCGCCTTAAACGGTTGGAATTGCCTGCCCGCCACGCGATGCTAATCGAGGACATTCAGCCTGACCATCTAGCGAAAATCCTCCTTGCCACTTATGAACGGCAACCGGCAGATTTTGAGACCTTACTAAGCATGGAAGGCGTCGGCCCCAAGACGATCCGTGCTCTCAGTCTGCTCTCCGAGGTCGTCTACGGAGCGCCAGTGAGTTTCCGTGATCCGGCGCGTTTCAGTTTTGCCCATGGTGGTAAAGATGGCCACCCCTTCCCGGTAGATCGCGAGACGTACGACCGTTCCATTAGCGTGCTAAACCAGGCTATTAAGCAGGCGCGGCTGGGGCGGCGAGAAAAGGTCGAGGCTTTCCGGCGGCTTTCTCTGTGGGCGCAACGGATTGGAAGGTGAGCGGTTTTGCATGAGGATGGAAGATTCACCGTCTCCGGGCAGCATGACAGAACACCCGGTTTGTATATCCTGACCTGGAGTGAGGCCCAGGGGCCAAAAAAGAAACCAGGATCGTGCTGGCACTAGCCGAAGCGCTCATCATTGCTTTGGTCTGGCTAGCGCAATCCCAGCAGATCCACTCTTCCCCAACACTAGCACCTAGGATGACATTGGTAAAAGCCCTCGCACCCCCTTGAAGACCCTCACACCAACGCCCTTGATCCATCCGATGGGCGCCAAACAGTGCTCATGGGTAAATACGGATACAATGCGAACGGAATACCTTATGGGCAGGCATGGGGCACCATCTGGGTGGTCAATCAGGGTGGAAGGAAGGCGAATAGCCTCGCCGCTTCGCCTCATCTTTCTAATATTTCCAATCGGGCCGCCAGTCTTTTCCGTTGCTCTTGATAATTGGTTACTTTGGTCCTTTCTCTATCCACTACCTCTTGCGGTGCCTTTGCCAAGAAGTTCTCGTCTGACAGTAGCGCCTCGGCACGAGCGAGTTCCTTTTCCAACCTCGCCAATTCGGACTCCACCCGCTCGCGCTCCCGTTCTAAGTCCACCATCCCAGCCAGTGGCAGGTAGGTCTCGATGCTGGCGGTTACCAGTGCTACTGCGTGCTTGGGCTTTTCCTCCAATTTGGCAGTGATCGTCAGCCTCTCCGGGTCCAGGCGGGCCAATTTGACGAGGATGTCCCGTTGCGCTTCAATAGTTCCTTTCTTTCTGCCGGCAATGACTATTGCCGGGATGGAGCGCCCAGGGTCCACTTCGTATTCGGCGCGGGCATTGCGGATAGCGCGCACCATCTCCATCAGCATCTCCATTTCCCACCGTGCGGCATTATCTTCGCGGTCAGGTTTTGGCCAGGATGCCAACATGAGCGTTTCGCTCTCATGGGGCAAGTGTTGCCAGATCTCTTCGGTGATGAAAGGCATATATGGGTGCAGTAAGCGCAATGCTCGCTCCAATACGTGGACCAACACTTTTTGCGCCGTGGCCCGGGCTTGTGAGTCATCGCCATAGAGAGCGATTTTGGAGATCTCCACGTACCAATCGCAGTACTCTCCCCACAGGAAGTCGTGAATCTGGCGACCGGCCTCGCCCAATTGCCAATCTTCCAGCGCCCTGGTGACGCTGCCGGTCAATTGGCTCAGGCGAGTGAGAATCCAGCGGTCAGCCAGGGTCAGGTATGGCTCATCCCAGATGTCGTCCCGCGGTGGCTCGTAGCCATCCAAGTTGGAGAGCACAAAGCGGGCTGCATTCCAGATCTTATTGGCGAAGTTACGCCCCGCTTCCACCTTTTGCAGGCTGAGTTTGAGATCATTACCTGGTGTGGAGGCTGTAACCAAAGCATAGCGCAGTGCGTCACAGCCATACTTCTCGATAACCTCCAACGGATCAATGACGTTGCCCCAAGAGCGACTCATTTTCTTCCCGTGCTCATCACGCACCATGCCGTGCAAATACACGTATCGGAAGGGAATATCACCTGTGCATTCCAGCCCCTGCATGATCATGCGGGCCACCCAGAAGAAAATGATGTCGTAGCCAGTCTCCATTACTGTGGTGGGGTAAAAATAGCGGAGGTCCTCGGTATCATCTGGCCAGCCCAGCGTGGAAAAGGGCCACAGGCCAGAGGAGTACCAAGTGTCCAGGATATCCGGATCTTGACGGATGTTTTTGCTGCCACAGGCACACTCCGTCGGGTCTTCCTCGGCCACTATCATCTCACCACAATCATCGCAGTACCACACCGGGATGCGATGTCCCCACCAGAGTTGCCGCGAGATACACCAGTCGCGGATATTCTCCATCCAATTGAAATAAACTTTCTCAAACCTTTTTGGAATAAACCGGATGCGCCCCTCTTTCACAACGCGAATGGCAGGCTCGGCCAGTGGCTTCGTCTTCACAAACCATTGCTCGGAGATGAGCGGTTCGATGATGGTGTCACAACGCTGACAGTGACCAACCGCATGAGTATAAGGCTCCACTTTCACCAAGAGACCTTGCCGTTCTAGGTCCGCCACCAAGTTCTGACGACACTCAAGGCGATCCTGGCCAGCATAGGGACCCGCGTTGTCATTCATCGTACCATCCGGGTTGAGGATGTTGATCGCACCGAGGTTGTGCCGCTGTCCGATTTCGTAGTCATTCGGATCATGGCCAGGCGTCACTTTCACCGCACCGGTACCGAATTTCCGGTCCACGTGCTCATCGGCGATGATAGGAATTCGCCTTCCTAAAATAGGCAGGATAGCGATGCGACCCACGAGATCCTTGTAGCGTCGGTCGCTTGGGTTTACAGCCACCGCTGCATCGCCCAGGATGGTCTCAGGTCGTGTAGTGGCCACCGTGATATATTCGTCAGAGGGTTGGTCATCAGGGCCTACCAGAGGGTAGCGCACGTACCACAAATGGGTTTCCTGCTGGTCATGAATGACTTCGAGGTCGGAGATAGCGGTATGGCAACGGGGGCACCAATTCACCATATAGTTCCCGCGGTAGATCAGGCCCTTTTTGTACAGTCGTACGAAACTCACCCGTACAGCACGGGAAAGCATTTCATCCATAGTGAAACGCTCGCGGGTCCAATCGCAGGAACACCCTAGACGGCGCAACTGCTGGTTAATCAGATGGCCGTACTTTTCTTTCCAGGCCCAGGCATATTCCATGAACTTTTCGCGACCAAGGTCCCAACGGGTCAGACCCTTTTTAGCGAGTTCTTTCTCAATCACGTTGTGCGTGCCAATGCTGGCGTGATCGTTGCCGGGCAACCAGAGAGTGGGTTCGCCCATCATGCGATGCCAACGGATCAGGATATCCTGGATGGTCATGGTGATGCCATGCCCCATATGGAGTTCCCCTGTGATATTAGAAGGAGGCATGGAAATAACAAAAGGCTTTTTGCTCCAGTCTATCTCGGGCGTGAAAAAACCGCTCTTTTCCCACCACTGATATAGGCGCTCCTCTACTTGTTTGTGGTCATAGGTCTTCGGCAACTCTTTCTTGGCCATGATTTCGTCCCCTCCCCGTCGCTACGTATGAAAAAGCCCCTTCCGTCTCCAGGACGAAAGGGGCCAAACCCTCACGCGGTACCACCCGGTTTCCGGCTGAACGCATTGTGCCCAACCGGCTCTCTCTGCTGTAACGGGCATCCCCGTACTGGCTTACTGCTCGTTCAGCCAATCGACTCCCAGGCGACCTTCGGCCCGCTGTTCCCAGCAGGGGCTCTCAGCCCACGGCCCCCGCTCTCTGTATGGCCAGCCAGGCTTACTCCTCCTGTTCCTAGTCTTTAAACTGTTTTTTCCTTAATTCTAGTATATTCCAATTTGTCCCCATTGTCAAAAGATGCACAACCCTTTTCATTCTGCACGAGCACACTCTCCGCCTCTGCCGCGAAGGATTTCTATGCCATGGGGAAGAGCGGGCAGGATGACATTCAGGCACTCCTCAACTGCCTTCGGGCTGCCCGGGAGGTTGATGATCAAAGTTTGCTTTCTCACCCCGCTGACCGCTCTGGATAGCATGGCGTGTGGGGTGTTTTTCAGGCTTTCATAACGCATGGCCTCTACAAAACCAGGCGCCTCTTTATCAAGCACTGACTTGGTAGCCTCGGGCGTTACATCTCGAGGGGAGAGTCCTGTTCCACCTGTGGTAAGCACGAGATCGGTATCAACCTCATCCGCCAAGTATCTAAGCCTCTGAGCAATGATATCCGATTCATCCGGGATTATCTCTTGGTGGATGATTTCTGCCCCTAAGGAAGCCAATTTCTCCGCAATAACCTTTCCACTCAAATCCTCACGTTCGCCGCGGAAGCCCTTATCGCTTATGGTCAAAACGGCAACTTTCATGCCTACTTCACCTCCTTTAGGCGCAGTGGACCTGAGGATTTTGATTTCATCCCCAACCTTTATCTCGCCGCCTTGAAGCACTTTTGCAAATATTCCCTCGGTGGGCATGATACATTCTCGCAGCCGATGGTAGATAGCGCACTTGGTGTGACAGGTTTTCCCGTGCTGGGTAATTTCCAGGATTGTGCTCCCCCCTATTGTCAAGCGCGTGCCCAAAGGGAGTGATAGGAGGTCGAGACCTCGGGTGGTGATGTTCTCTGCAAAATCGCCGGGGCCCACATCGAAGCCAAGCGCCTGCATCTTTTGGATACTTTCTTCGGCGAGCAAACTCACCTGGCGATGCCAAGGGCCGGCATGCGCATCACCTTCTAGCCCATGGTCTGCCAGAACCTGGCACCGTTCCAGGGGTCTTTTCTGCACCCCTTTTTTCTCGCTCACGTTCACCGACACTACCACTCCCTGGCTCTCCATGTATCTCTCCTCAGGCGTTCCGGGTACCTGGTGCTTCATTGCTCTTCCTCCCTCACGAAGTTACCCGACTTACCACCTGACTTCTTCACTAACCTGATATCCGTCAGGGTAATCATCCGATCCACAGCCTTGCACATGTCATAGATAGTCAGCGCGGCAACAGCAACGGCAACGAGGGCTTCCATTTCCACGCCAGTTCGATCGTGAGCCTTGACTGTGGCCTCAATTTCCACAGCAGAACTTTGCTCATTGATGGCCAAGTCAACATCCACCACGGTGAGGCGGAGAGGATGACACATGGGAATGAGTTCGTGTGTTCTCTTGGCAGCCATGATGCCAGCCACTTGTGCCACCGCTAACACATCACCCTTCTGAATGCCCTTGGCTTGGATTAGTCCCAGGGTCTCGGGAGACATCAGGACCCGCCCCCTGGCTGTGGCCTCGCGAACAGTGGGTTCTTTTTGGCTCACATCCACCATCCGGGCTTTTCCACGCTCGTCCAAATGAGTGAATTCTTTCATTGCTCATCCCCCGATCTGAGACATCCTACGCTTCAGGCTCGCTTCCCGGACAGAAATCCTGTCCTTGGGTTTGTTGACCAGAGCCTCTCGTATCAACTCCACAATCGTTTGCGCAGAAGCCCCTTGGCGCAGCGCTGCTCTCACATCTATTTCCTCATCGGAAAAGAGGCAAGTTCTCAACTGACCATCTGCTGTTAGGCGAAGGCGATTGCAACGGGAGCAGAAATGGCCACTGATTGGACTGATAAAACCTATGGTTCCCAGCGCCCCCTTTAACGTGTAATATCTGGCAGGCCCTGCTCCTGTGGGGGGTGCGATCTCATTTAGTCCGCCAAAGATCTGGAACTGTTCCATCATCTCGACACAAGGCACAAATCTATCCTCTAACCCCTGGTTGAAAGGCATGTACTCGATGAACCTCACGTGGATAGGATACTCGTAGATGAACGGAGCGAATTTTGTGAGATCATCGTTCAGCCCCCGTAAAACAACCACGTTGATTTTCACCGGATCGAGCCCCGCGTTGAGAGCAGCGGTTACGCCAGCCAAAGCTCTTCTGACATCACCTCCACGCGTTAGACGAGAATACACGTCTGCGTCCAAAGAGCCCAAACCTATATTAATGCGCTTTAATCCCGCTTCGGCCAGAGGATGCGCGTAGTCCTGAAGCAGGATGCCATTGGTGGTCAGGGAAATGTCCTGAAGATTTGGGACCTGCGAGAGATGGCGCACTAACTCCACAATACCCTTGCGTACAAGAGGCTCTCCACCAGTGAGCCGTATCTTGGAAATGCCAACCTCCACCGCACACCGGGCAAAGAATTCGATTTCCTCGTAGGTGAGGATCTCACTGCGGGGTTTGGGCTGTATTCCCTCCTCCGGCATACAGTAAACACACCGCAAATTGCATCTATCGGTTATGGACACGCGCAAATAGTCAATTTTGCGCTGGTACGAATCCACTAGTACAGGCACGCAGGCCTCCCTGGTCTGTCCTTTCAGTGGTCTTCCGGCATATCTATCAAGTGAACTTTCACTTTCTCCCCGGCTTTGATCAAAGCCGCTTCTTTGGGGATCAAAGCCAGACCATTTGCCAGGGCCATACTCTTCAGTATCCCCGACCCCTGGGATCCCGCACTCGTGGCGTGGTAAACGCTATCCCTGCATTCCACACGAACTCTCACGTAAT
Organism: Chloroflexota bacterium; assembly: GCA_014360825.1. Taxonomy (NCBI): domain Bacteria; kingdom Bacillati; phylum Chloroflexota; species Chloroflexota bacterium. Next base: position 51,098 of record JACIWT010000007.1, read on the forward strand.
GCATTCGTCCTGGCTTTTTGGCGATCTCATGGGTCAGAGTGGCCTCAACCTCCGGTCGAAAGAGTTTCGCCCTGCCCATCATCTTCAACAAGGTGGGACGCACGTACTCCTCGAAACAGATCATCGAACTACCAGGGTTACCCGGCAGGCCAAAGATCGGCTTGCCTTGGAACACCCAAAACGCTAGGGGCATCCCAGGTCTTTGTGCCACTCTCCAGAACTTGAGTTCTGCACCCAAGCGCTCGAGTACCATTTTGACAAGGTCATGCTCACCTACCGATACCCCAGCCGTCGTTACGACCACATCGCAATGGAGAGCCTCTCTCAGTTTGGCACTGATGCTCTCCACTGTATCCTTAGCAATGCCCACCCTCACGGGTATCCCTCCGCAGGCGATCACCTGAGCAGCCACAGAGTAACTATTGCTATCCCTGATCTTGCCCTGGGTAAGCGGTTGGTCTATCTCTACCAACTCGTTCCCAGTGCACAAAATGGCCACTTTCGGACGAGGCAGGACTTTCACCTTACCCCTGCCCAAGGAGGCTAAGATACCGATGTGAGGCGGACCAATCAACGTATTCGACTTTATGATCGTTTCTCCCTTGCGGATATCCTCTCCTGCAGGGCGAATGTCTTGGCCTTCCTCCACCTCTTGCAACACACAAACCCACTCCCCGCAAATTTGGGTATCTTCGACCCTCACTATAGCATCAGCACCCGCGGGGATGGGCGCCCCAGTGGTGATCTTCACGGCCACACCGGGGGTTACAACCGCATCGCTTACCCATCCCGCTGCCTGATCTCCGGCAATCTTGAGTCGCACAGGATTTTCCCTAGAAGCACCTCGGGTTTCACTGGCTTTCACTGCAAAGCCATCCATGGCCGAGTTATCGAAGGGCGGGATGTCCATATCCGCTACGATATCTTCCGCGAGAACCAGCCCCAGGCTTTCGAGGATATCCGCCTCATATGCGGGAAGCGTCTTGACCTGATCCAAAACGATCGTCTTTGCCTCTTCGGGACTGATCAATTTCTAACCTCCTTCTCCTACAATTCTAACCTCATCGGCAGCCAGATCCCTATTTCTTTATTGCATGCACTGCCGTAGCCTTGAAACTGACTGAAACAATTCGGCCCTCCTTTAGTTCGAGTTCCTCCGCGGATTGCTTGGTCACAAAGGAGACCAAAGGAAATCCGCAATCCAAACACACTTTTACGATTGCGCCTCTGGGTATCACTTTCGTTACTGTGCCCACAAATCTGTTTCGAGCACTGGAGATCGCCTCCTGCCACTCGCCTTCGCCCCTCTGCCGTGTGCTCTTTGTCCCCTGCAGAGTTACATGCTCCGGGCGAATGCACAGGAAGACCTTTTCGCCCACCGAAGAGCTACAAACGGTCTGCACTCTCTCCCCCATCACGTCCACTTCGGCTAACCCGTCCTGGACGGAAACAACGGTCCCCGAGAGAATGGTCTCGACTCCCACAAAGTCCGCTACCCTCTCGTTTACAGGAGAGTTGAATATCTCCTCAGGTGTTCCAATCTGAAGGATCTCGCCCTTATCCATGACCGCCATTCGATCAGCGAATGTCAGCGCTTCCGTTCTATCGTGGGTTACATACACGGTGGTCAATTTCATCTCACGGATGACGCGCTCGAGGTCCTCACTGAGTGCTTCTTTCGTAGGGGTGTCTAGGGAAGCGAAAGGCTCATCAAGCAGGAGAACTTCAGGTTCAAAAACGAGAGCCCGGGCCAGGGAGACTCTTTGTGCTTCTCCCCCAGAGAGCCTCAAGGCATGATGACCGGATAAATGGTGGATATCAAACTTCGCTAGGAATTGATTCACCCGCCTCTCGATCTCTGCCCTGGAATATTTTCTTACCCTCAAACCATATGCGATGTTTTCGAAAACGGTGCTGTTGAAGAGCAAGGGTTCTTGGAAAACCATAACCATCTTTCTTCGGAGCAGCAGTGTATTGGTAGATGGTCCGACGAGCACGCCGCCGACAACGATCTCTCCGCAGGATGGCTTTTCCAACAAATTCAGTATCCTGAGCAAGGTGCTTTTTCCAGCACCGTTGGGCCCGATAACAGCGAAAATCTCCCCAGGGTAAATCTCCAATCGGCTAATAGAGAGCACTCGCTTGCCATCGTACTCATGAATCAGGTTTCTTACTTCCAGGTACGGATGATCCAAGGCCCGCCTCTTTGCTGAATCGTGGTGAGAACCAAATTAACGATAAAAGCCAAGACCAAAAGAACTATGCTCAAGGCGATAGCCATGTCAAAATGCCCCATTCGAGTTTCCATCACCGTCGCCGTGGTTAGGACTCTGGTTTGGCCTTTTATATTGCCGCCCACCATCATTACTGCCCCCACTTCGGAGATGACCCCGCCAAAGCCAGCCATGATGGCAGCGAGAGTGGGCAAACGCGCCTCTTTGATGAGGGTCAGGAGCATCTGACTGTGAGAGGCTCCCAGGGATAAAGCCTGTAGCCTTAACTTCGGATTGATCTGCTGAAAAGCGGCGATCGTCAGACCACACACGATCGGCGCAGCGATGAGCACTTGGGCAATGATCATAGCCGTTGGAGTATAGAGCACCCCCCAGAAACCCAACGGGCCACTCCGCCAGAGAATTATGGTCACAAATAGGCCAACCACAACTGGAGGGAGGCTCATCCCCGTGTTCATGATGGCGATCAGAAGTCTTCTTCCTGGAAATGAAGAGAGGGCGAGGAACATACCCAGCGGAATACCCAGGAGCATGGAGACCAGGACTGCACTGCCAGAAACTTTTACGGATAGTAGAGCAATCTCTATGAGTTCCCGATCTCCCGTGATCAAAAGCATAACCGCTTTTCTGACGCCCTCCCAAATTAGCTCCATCCTCGCCCTCCATTTCACTATTGCCCGGTCTTGGCCCGCCACTCTTGTGAGTTAGGGGTAAACAAGGCTTGTCCGTATTTCTCCTTGCCGAAATTCCCGATGATCTGTTGAGTTTCAAGAGAGGTGATCCAGTTGATGAACTTCACTGCCAGATCATAATTCACCTTGGGAAATTTCGCTGGATTGACAGCGATCACCCCGTAGGGGTTGAACAAAACCTTGTCGCCCTCGACCAGGATCGTTAGACTTATACTTTGTTTGAGCGAGAGGTAAGTTCCCCGGTCTGCAAGGGTATACGCTCCCTTTTCGTCGGCGATGCGGAGGGTTTCCGCCATGCCCTGCCCTGTTGAGATATAGGAATCGCTCGGGGGCTGAACGCCGGCCTTTTGCCAAAGTTCCTTCTCTTTCTTGTGAGTTCCAGAGTCGTCGCCCCGAGAAACAAAGAGGGCTTTTGTAGAAGCGATCTGCTTCAGGGCACTGGAAGCATCCATACCTCTAACCCCGGCAGGATCGGCGGCAGGACCTACGAGGACGAAATCGTTGTACATGACATCCTCGCGGTTCACTCCATATCCATCGGCGACGAATTGTTCCTCGGCCTTTGGCGAATGCACTAATAACACATCGGCCTCGCCTCTTTGTCCCATAGCAATGGCTTCCCCGGTCCCCACGGCGATAGTCTTGACGGTTGCATTGTATTTTTTCTCAAAAATGGGGAGGATTTCATCCAACAGCCCGGTATCGTGAGTACTAGTAGTTGTGGCCAGGATCAAAGTCTGTTTTTTCGTTTGGCATCCTAGCAACAGGCTTAAGATCAGGGCCAAAGTTACGACCACTCCCGCTTTTCTGAACTTCATCCTCGATCCTCCTTTGTGTGATTATCTAACGAAAAAAGGCACCGCCTCCACGTATATGGATGCGGTGCCTAAAGATTCCAAACACTCTCCTTTCCAAATACGGGAGGCCCAGACGTTTCCATCTGAACCCTATCGGTCATTCCTCATAGGCAAGCGCCCTTAGCGGAAATGACTCGGAGATTACGTTAAATTTGTCTTCTTTCGTTCTCGCTCGGCGAGGCCACAGGTTGTGTCTCTCGCTCTTCACTGTGGCCAAGTCTATATCTCGCTCCTACCTCCTGCTGGATCTCCGGTTACTACTATATCACAAACCGCCCCCGTTGTCAAATTTCGGCCAGGCCCCTTCATACTTGGTGCGAATTGCGGGTATAATGCTCATCGAGCAAGAGCCCAAGTGAGATGCTTCTCTATCGATTCCCAGAACCGAAGATGGCAACTTGTGCTCTCTGTGGGACGACGTCCCCGCTGATCAGTGCCAGTCTTGGGGTATGCGCGCGTTGCATCCGCACCCGATCGGAGGAGGCCTTATCTCGCCTCACCACGGTCCACGCTGCCTCCCGTCGCCAATTTGGCCTGCCCGAAACCCAGCCTCGGTCAGCAGGCGGTCGCCACTGCTCCCTCTGCGCCAACGAGTGCGCGCTGGCAGAGGGAGAACGCGGTTTCTGTGGCCTGCGAGCAAACGAAGGTGGAAGGCTCATCCACTTAGCGGGCACCCCAAAGGCGGGCATGCTCCACTGGTACCACGATCCCCTGCCCACCAATTGCGTCGCCGATTGGGTCTGCGAGGGACACACAAAACGTGGCTACACCAACCTGGCTGTGTTCTACGGCGCTTGTTCGTTTAACTGCCTCTTCTGCCAGAACTGGCACTATCGGGAGATGTCGCCGCGGAAAGAGCGACTCACCAGCGCCGAGGCACTGGCCGCAGCGGCCGATGCACGTACTTTCTGCGTCTGCTACTTTGGCGGTGACCCGACGCCACAGATGCCCCACGCTTTGGCCACTTCAAGGCTCTTGGCCAAACGCGGTGTGCGGGTATGCTGGGAAACCAACGGTACCATGCATCCCAAGATGCTGGACCAGGCGGTGCAACTTTCTCTGGAGACAGGCGGTTGCATCAAGTTTGACCTCAAAGCCCTCGATGAAAACCTGCACCGCGCCCTGACCGGCATGAGCAATCGCAGGACGCTGGAGAACCTAGCCCGCGCTGCCCAGTATATCCCCCAGCGCCCCAAGCCACCGCTGGTGGTGGTGAGCACCTTGCTTGTGCCTGGTTATGTGGACCCCGATGAGGTAAGAAAAATCGCCGCCTACATTGCCTCGCTCAATCCCGAGATCCCGTATGCCCTTCTGGGTTTCTTCCCCCACTTCTACATGCCGGACCTACCTTGCACATCCGTGCGCCATGCCGAAGAGGCACTTGAGGCTGCTCTTGAAGCCGGGCTGACCAATGTACGGGTAGGAAACCGACACCTCCTCTCGCGCGATTACTGAGCAGGGATAAAAGGGGAAATTAACGGGTCCTTTGATAGGTCGCATGCCGGGTGCGAATGAAATAGAGATCAGTGTATCAGTTGCTCGACAAAAGTAATCGAGTAGGCTCCGGCATAGGCGATGAGGGTGGCTTTGATCGTCTTGCCCATCCAGCAGAAGAGAAGAAACTTCCACAACGGAAATTCAAGCGCACCGGCGGCGAAACCCGCCAGGTCGAAGATGGGGTTGGGGATGACTGATAGCACGAAGATGGTCAGGGCACCGTAGCGCCGCATCCAATGCTCCAGGCGAGCGTATAACTGGGTATTCTCGACTATCGTCTGGCCTGCGTAGCCTGCCAGGTAGCCAGTCAGTTCACCGAGGGGTTCACCCAGACCCGCTACAAGCCCTACCAACAGCGGATTGAAGACACTGCCGGCAGCGAACACAATGGCCAGACTGGGCACGGGAAAAGCAACTGTCGCATTGCCAAGCAAAGCAATCAGCCAGACACCAAAATAGCCGTACCCTTCGAACTGAGCCAGACGGTCTCGATAGACTATGATCGCCACTGTGATGCCTGCTGCCAGGAGCAATGCTGCGAGGTGCGAGGCCCGTTGAGTCCGCTCCGACACTGGTCCCTGGCCTAAAGGGAGTGGTGCGCTTTCCAGATCAGTACTTTTATTCATCTCCGCCTATCTTGAGCGGCGCTCCGATGCGGATCACCATCGCTTTTCCTGGTGCGGCATTCTTCGTGGCGTTGGGTGCGTCCACCACCAGCGAACTATGCTTCACAATCCACTCGTAGTCATAACAACTGTGCCCTGCGATAATGGCCACACAATCCGCCCCTCTTAGCAATTCCACGGTCAGTGGCTGCGATTCGAGAACAGTGGGTTGCGGGCGAAACACATCATTGCCGACGAGAAAACGCGGGACATAAGGGTCGTTGTAAATGACCTCACATCCCCGCTCCAACAATATTTCCATCACTCGCTGGGCTGGGGAATTCCGTGCATCATCTACATCTCGCTTGAAAGCCACACCCAGGACCACTACCTTTGCTCCGTGCAGGCATTTCCCTTGGGCGCTGAGCCCCTCTTCAATGCGTTGAACGACGTGGTATGGCATAGTCTGGTTGACTTCAGCAGCCAGTTCGATGAATTTGGTGTAGAAATCGTACTCGCGTGCCTTCCAAGAAAGGTAATAGGGGTCTACAGGGATGCAGTGACCACCAACACCTGCACCAGGGTAAAAGGGCATGAAGCCGAAAGGCTTAGTGGCCGCCGCCTCGATTACTTCCCAGATGTCAATGCCCATGCGCTCGCAGAGCAGAGCCAGTTCGTTCACTAATGCGATGTTCACACTACGGAAAATGTTTTCCAACAATTTGGACATCTCTGCGGCTCGTGGGGAGGAGACAAGGTGCACAGCCGGGGTAAGATGTGAGAGTAACGCTGCAGCCAGTCGTCCGCATTCCGGCGTCAGCCCACCTACTACCTTTGGCGTGTTTTCCACAGTATGCTTTGTGTCTCCCGGATTGATGCGCTCTGGAGAAAAGGCTAAGTGAAAATCCACACCCGCCACCAACCCACTCGCACGCTCGAGGATGGGTAATACCACTTCCTCGGTCGTCCCCGGATACGTAGTGCTCTGGAGGATGATCAACTGTCCGACTCGCAGGCGTGTGGCGATGCCCTCGGCTGCCGCTTCCACAAACGATAGATCGGGGGCTTTCATACGATTGAATGGTGTGGGAACACAGATGAAAATCACATCTGCTTCCCGCAAGACATCGTAATCCGTGGTTGCCCGGAACCGGCCAGACTTCGTTATCACCTGCAGATCTTCATCTCGGATATCACCGATATAACTTCTGCTAGCAGCGAGGCTTCGCACTCGGCTCTCATCTGTGTCCAGGCCTGTTACGTCATAACCGCAGCGGGCGAAGGCCACCGCCAAGGGCAGACCCACATATCCGAGCCCGATGACAGCAATACGAGCCTGCTTGTTGTGAATTGTCTGCTCCAAATCAGATGTGTTCACTTTGTTTCGCTTGACTGCGCCGTTTCACGTGTGATTCTGAGTTGGCCACCTGGCACTCGCCACTCCAGCCATACTAAAGCCACAAGCCCCCCAACGAAGGCGATGCTGCCCAGGATGTAACCCATGACCACACTGGCCTCAGTGATGGCCATCGCCAGTACCCCACCCGCCCCGCAAGCCAGATACAACATCAGCACAGCCTCACGCCGGGTGTAGCCCAATGCCACTAAGCGGTGTGAGACATGGTCCTTGCCAGGCGTGGTCAGCGGATTCTTGCCCCGCCGTAGCCGAGAGAGTACTACCAGCGCCATATCAAAAATAGGCAAAGCCAACACAGCCACAGGAACCATCCAGGTCACGAAATCCACATTATCAGGGAAGCGTAATTTGATCCCTACTGCAGCGAGCACGAAGCCGAGGAAAAGCGCACCTGAATCGCCCATAAATATGGTGGCAGGGTTGAAGTTATAGAGGAGAAAGCCGAGTGAAGCACCCATCACTGCGGCGGCCAAACTGCCCACCAGGTATTGTCCGCTGAGCCCAGCCATAAGGACAAAGAAAGTGGAGGCAATAGTCGCTACTCCTCCAGCCAGCCCGTCCATATTGTCCAGAAAGTTGAGAGCGTTGGTGATGCCCACCACCCAGATCACGGTAACCAGAGCGTTCAGCACAGGGTGGTGCAGGAAGCCAACCTCTACGCCAGAACCGATCAGGATCAAGGCGGCGAGTATCTGCCCCACTAACTTCAGGTAGGCTGGTAGCCCCCGGCGGTCATCCCACGCGCCTAGGAGCGAGACCAGCGTCGCGCCCAGGAAAATGCCAACTACCTGAGAAATATAGAAGCGGTTGCCGAGAAGAACGAGGGCCAGCATGAAGGCCGTGTAGATGGCAACACCGCCCAGGCGGGGGATAGGTTGGCTATGTATTTTACGCTCGTTAGGCAAGTCGAGCACATCCAGGCGCAATGCCAGCCTGCGGGCCAGAGGTGTGCCACCCATGGCCAGGAGCAGCGCGCTTATGAAAATCAGCAGATAATTCATATCCTGATCCTCAAATGCGCCCCCAAAGCAGGATAAGGCCAGATCACTGCGTGGTGGGGGTAACTATTTGTCCTATCATCTGCTCCAACTGTTGTATGAAGGCCTGCATGGTGGGCTTCTCGCTCTCAGGCGAGAGCGAAAGAGCAATGCGTGCTTCCTCGAGAGCCAGTTCATATTGACCCGTTTGTTGGTACAGGATAGCCAGGTTGCGATGACTGACCAGGTCATCTGGCGCGAAATCTAGCACATTGAGGTTAGCCTGAATAGCCTCGGTGAGCATGCCTTGATCATAATAGATCTTGCCCAGAGTGCTGTGAGCTTGGATTAGATTGGGTGCCAGCGCAATAGCCTTCTGGTTCGCCTCAATCGCCTTGGTGATCGCCCCCTGTTCGTAGTAGAGCAATCCCAGGGAGGCATAGGCCTGGACTTGCTCAGGATTTATTTCCACTGCCTTCTCATAATTCTCGATGGCCTTCTCTCGATCGCCGGTAATAGAGTAGTAATTCCCTAAGAGGACGTAGGTCATGTCGAATTTCTGATCCAGACTGAGTGAGTATTCGAATTTCTCCAAAGCGTTGGGCATGTCCCCCAATACTAAGTACGTCAGGCCCCACTCATTGATGATCTGGGCGTTATGAGGACTGAGCGAAGCAGCCTTCTCATAGTAGCCGAGGGCAGTCTGGAGTTTCTCCTGCCGCTCCTCGGGCGTAGCCGCGTAATCGGCCCAAGTCCGATACAGGCGACCCAGATTGGCGAAATGATCAGTATTGAGCGGGTTCAGGTCTTTGGCTTTTTCCAGCGCGGCACGGCTTTGCTCCAACCAAGTAGCACGCTCCTCGGGTGTGGTCACCGCTATGGCTTTTTCCATCAGAGCCCGGCCCAAGAAAAGATAGTAATAATCTTGGTCCGGCGCCCAGGCAATGGCCTTGGAATAAAGGGCAATGCTGGCATCCCAACGTTGCTCCTCCTCCAGTTTGAGACCTTGCTTGTAATAGATGTCCGCCTTCACGATACTCACATTGGTAGTGAAAATCGCTAGCGCGATGCCCGCCGCAAGGATGGGGTATAGCCATAAATTGCTTTTCTGCCAGAACTGAACGGGCAGGGACTTCTGCACGGTGAGGACAATGGACAGGAAGAGCAAGGAGAGACCAAGGAAGAGATAATAGAAGACCACTGTGTTTGCAATGTCTCGGTTCGGTTTGATCAGCGATGTGTGAGTGAACAGAAAGATCAGGAACACCAAGAGCGTGATGAGAGCGTAAACGCCAAACGCCTGAAGGAGCCACGATACGCCCTGTTGGCGCTGACGATATAGAATGAGAATCGAGGCGATAGCAACCATCCCGGCCACCAGCCAGGTGAGCACGAACATCCACAGGACCCCGTAGGCGATGATATGCGGGGACCCTCTTGGAGCCAACGTGGTCAAGGAAAGGCTGATGATGCGTAGTGAATCCATCTCCCCCATCGGATTGGCAACGAACTCGAAACCAAGCGTGCAGAGCAGTACGCTCACCAAGAGCGTCCTGGTGATCAACTCCAACATAGGGTTGGGTTCTGTTGCAACCCCGTGCGTGCTGACTGGCTGGCTGACGAATGCCTCCCGCCTGGATCGCTTTTTCTTGCGCCGGCGGGAATACAGTTCCTGAGATGTTGTGGCTGGCCGGTACACGGGTTCCAGTGCAGGCTCCTCTTTCTGGAACCAACCCATTCCGATCACCACCAACAAGGCCGCAAAAATCCAGAAGTATGTGCGAGTCGCGGCGATAGCGATGCCGAAGTGAATCTCAATGAAATGGCCCACGATCGTTGCGAGCAGTGCAATGAGCAAGATCTGTCGGAACCGATCCTCCCTCTCTCGGCTTTGACCATGCGCAAAGAAAGCAACGATCATTAGGTAGGCAGCAATGCCAGAGATAAACCCCGCGGGCAGAGCCACTCCTACGAAGCGGAACTCGCGGTCTATGATCGCTGCCAACACCGTCGCTGCGGCAGCACCGCCAATGCCCAAGGCTAGGAATAAGTTGCGCTGCCTCCGGGTTTCCATAAAACCCAGCCATTTCAGGCCGTAGTAGAAGACCGCAGTGAACAGCCACATGTAGATGAGAAAACCAACAGCTCCGGTGATGACCAGCGCATCGAACGTCTCATTGTGTGAGCGATCAGGTGAGGCATTGCGGGCCTCGTAATGGGCCAGGTCAGGAGGATAGTAAGGGTTGTAGGCTACATGCATCGTTTCTGGGCCGTACCCAAAGATGGCACGGAAAGGATTTGCGGCAATGAGTTTCACTGCTCCTTCCCAGATTAGCACACGGACCTTGCCCGTGCCCTCCTCCGTCTGGAACAAATTGCCTAGGCGGCCGATATACGGCATTTCTCTGAGGCCCATAAAGGGATTGTTGGGAAGGTTGAACACGACCAGGAAACTGGCCAGGATCAATGATTGAATGCAGAAACTGAGCCATAGCCAACGCATCCCGCGCCGAAAGGCAGCCAAAACCACATAAGCAGGTATCACACCTACGGGCAGGCTGACGACAGCAAAAGCCAGGGCAGTGAGTAACTCGTGCATCGAGAGCCGGGATTGGTCCGGTGCCGTTCTCCGCAACCAGACAAGTAGCAGAAGCACAAAGAAATAGATCCCGCCAAACAACCCCAGCCACGGGCCACGGCTTTGAGTGAAAAAGGTGCAGATTAACTGCACGACAAAAATGAAGGCGTAACTACCTGTGAGAATGGCATCAGCCGCCGTTCCAGTTTCCTCATCCAACAGGGCGTTAAAGTGATCTATGAGGCGTGCTAGTGTGATCGGAATCGCCATGATAAGATATGCAGCCACAAAGATCGCATTGCCCATGTTGGAGGCCACGCGAAGCACCGTGTCGCCACTCCATGGCAGCGAGTCCAGTCGGAAATGCTGGAGGATGCCATACAGTGAAATGGGCAGGCTGGTGATGACCACTGCGTTTAGCAAGCGGTCCAATTGCGCTCTCGTGCGCAGATTCTGGAGCACGATGAAAAAGATCACGATGTACGAGAGGGTGGTATAGGTGCCCTGGAGACGCATATAGGATCCCCACAGGCTGATCCGAGGTGCGACGGAGAAGACGGTGCTGAGAAGATAGATGATGATTGTCAGAAAGGTCGGTAAAATCAGAGGAACACGGATGACGCGTTCAAACAGACTGAGTCGCTGGCTGCTTTCCCGGGGGGCCATCTTGCCATTGCCTTCGCTCTCTGGCGCTTTCTCCCCGACCAGACCCAATCCTTGTTCGGCGAATTTGATAACCCAAGCCCCGATCATTACTAAAGCGATGGAGCGCAAGATGGAGAGTTTGTCTGGCTCAAAAACGCGGCTGGAGTACACGTTGAAGTAGAGAGGCACAACAAGCAGGGCCAGCAGCCAGCCGGTTTCCATCACGCTATCACAGAACGCGCCCAACTTCGTTTTCACAGATACGCCTCTATGCTCCAGAAGTTATGTTTTGCACAGCGTTTCACTATACTGACGTCTGAACCAGCGGATCGTTTCTTCGAGACCCTCTCGCAAAGGAACTTGGGCCTGGAATCCCAGCACACGGCGCGCTTTCGATACGTCCGGCACCCGACGTCTGGGGTCCTCGAAGTTCGGCCCGTACACTTGTTCGTAGGGCAAGTAAGTGAGCCCAGATTTCGCTCCAGTAAGTTCTAAGACCAATGCTGCCAGTTCGAGGATAGTGGTCTCCACGCTGCTGCCGATATTGAAGACTTCACCCAATGCTTCTGGATGCTCCGCAGCGAGCACCGTTCCGCGGACGGTGTCATTCACAAAGGTGAAACACCGAGATTGCTGGCCATCGCCGTGAATGGTTAGAGGCTCCCCGCGCAGGGCCTGCATGATAAAGTTAGCGACAACGCTGCTATAGCCCTGTGGGTCCATACGTGGCCCATATGAGTTGAAATAGCGCACGATGGACACTGGTAGTCCCTCGGCGTAGTAGGCGAAACAAAGGTGCTCGCCCAGTGCTTTGGCTGTGGAGTAGGACCAACGCGTGATTTTCGTCGAGCCTAGTACCCGATCGCCATCTTCTTTCAGGGGCATATGCGGGCTGCGACCATATACCTCAGAAGTTGAAGCAAAGAGCACACGCCTCTTATGCAGGTGAGCCGCCTTCAGGACATTCGCTGTCCCTTCGACGTTGGTGAAGATGCCCCTAAGCGGGTTGGACAGGATATGGCGCACTCCAACGGCTGCCGCCAAGTGATACACCAGATCGCTGCTCGCAACTAAGTCTGCCACCAGTCCGGGATTACAAATGTCTCCCTCTACAAATCGGAAACGCTCCTCGTCCAGGAGATGGGTGATGTTTTCCCGCCTTCCCGTAGACAGGTCATCCACGACGACAACTTCGTGTCCTTCGGCGAATAGATGGTCCACGAGATGCGAGCCGATGTACCCTGCCCCACCGGTGACCAGCACCCTCATAAGTTCTATCTTACCGCAGATAGGAGGAAATGACAAGTGTTGCAATTGACTCCCCACTGATTCTGGTCTAAAATATCGCCAAGATTAGGATAAAGAACAGTACGCCGGACTTGGTGTACCGTTTTATTTTGCAGGAGGATTCATGAAAGAGTATCAGATCAAGCAACTTCGCAATGTTGCTATTGTGGCCCACAGTGGCACTGGCAAAACCTCACTGACAGAGGCCATGCTCTTCAACACGGGCGCTCTCACCCGCCTGGGTCGAGTAGAGGAGGGCAACACTGTTTCCGACTATGATCCGGAGGAGATCAGGCGGCATATCTCGGTCAACACCTCCGTGGTACCCTGTGAGTGGCAAGAGCACAAAATCAACGTGCTGGATACTCCCGGCTATATGGATTTCGCTGGCGAGGTGAAAGGGGCTGTGCGCGTTGCCGATGCAGGCGTGGTAGTGGTCTGCGCTGCCTCTGGCGTGGAAGTGGGCACTGAGTTGGTGTGGAGTTATCTCGATGAATATGGCCTACCACGTTTGGTCTTCATCAACAAAATGGATCGCGAGAACGCCAATTTCCAACGCACCCTGGCACAGTTGCGCGAGAAATTCGAGGCCCAGATAGTACCCCTTCAGATTCCTATCGGCAGTCAGGCAGCATTTCAGGGTTATGTGGATTTGATTAGCCAGAAAGCGTATCTGGGACCCGAAAACCAGGAGGCTGAGGTGCCGGCAGCCCTGAAAGATGAAGTGGAATCGCTGCGCGTAGTGGTGATCGAGGCTGCCGCAGAAGCCGACGATGAGTTGATCGTAAAATACTTGGATGGCGTCGAACTTGCAGAAGAAGAGATTGCCCGGGGTTTGGCTGTGGCGACCCGTACCGGTAAGATAGTCCCCGTGTTTTGTGGCTCAGCAACCCGCAACATCGGTGTCAAAGCGTTGCAGACCGCCATCATCCGCTACCTGCCTTCGCCTGATGAACACAAGGCCACAGCAACCCATCTGGTCACCAATACTGAGGAGTTGTTGGTGCCGGTCTCCTCGGAGCCACTCGCCGCCCTGGTTTTCAAAACTATGGCCGACCCCTATGTGGGCAAACTCACCTATTTCCGGGTCTATTCCGGCATGGTAGCATCTGACTCGCGTGTGTTCAACTCCACCAAGAGAGAAGAAGAACGCATTGGCCAGGTCTATTTCCTGCGCGGCAAGGAGCAGATCCCGACTAAATCAGTGATCGCCGGTGATATTGGCGCGGTGGCCAAACTTCAAGTCACGAGCACTGCAGATACCCTCTGCGACAAGAGCCACCCGCTGGTGCTACCAGGCATCACATTCCCGCATCCGGTCTACTCCACAGCCATCAGCCCAAAGACCAAAGCAGATTTGGATAAGATGGGTAGTGCATTAGCGCGATTGGTCGAGGAGGATCCCACCCTGAAGGTCGAACGCGAGCCTGACACTGGCGAGACAGTGCTTTCTGGCATGGGCGAGTCGCATGTGGACATTGCCATACGTCGCTTGCAGCAGAAATTCGGCGTCGAGGTGGTTTCTTCCTTGCCTAAGGTCCCTTATAAGGAAACCATCACGAAAGTGGCCTCGGCACAGGGCCGGCATAAGAAACAGACGGGCGGTCGTGGTCAGTTTGGCGATGTATACATACGTTTCGAACCCCTGGAGCGAGGAGCGGGTTTTGAGTTCGCGGACGAAGTGGTTGGTGGCGCCGTGCCCAAGAACTTTATTCCCGCCGTGGAAAAAGGAATACGCGAGATCATGACTCAGGGAGTACTGGCCGGGTTCCCCACCGTAGATTTTCGGGCGGTGCTGTATGATGGCTCGTATCACCCGGTCGATTCTTCCGAAATCGCTTTCAAACTCGCCGCCCACCTGGCTTTTCGGAAGGGCATTCCAGAAGCAGGGCCGGTGCTTCTGGAGCCGATCATGAATGTGACCATTACTGTGCCAGAGCAGTTTATGGGCGATGTGTTAGGCGATCTGAACACGAAACGAGCACGGGTGTTGGGCATGGAGCAAAAGAGGGGCAATAGTATCATCAGTGCTCAGGCACCCCTGGCAGAAATGCAGCGTTATGCTACTGATCTGCGCTCGATGACCCAAGGACGAGGTCTATTCAGCATGACCTTCTCACACTATGAGCAGGTACCTTCCCATATTGCAGAAAAGATCATTGAGCAACACAGGAAAGCAAAAGAGGAGGAAAAATCATAATCCCCTCGCGTGTAAGCCCAAGTGATTCCAGTGGTATAGTAAGAGAGAAACGTTGAGCGGCCTGTTCCGACAGGCCGCCTTTGTCCTGTGCTAAGGAAAATGCCAATCCCTTCGGCACGTAGACATTGTAAGCGGAGCCTGGTGACAGAGCAGAGAAGCCCCATTGAAATAGAACAACTGGATATTCGAAGCATCTCGGGGTTCTCCATTCCCGAGGTTTACCTGAGACTGGGGACGGACAAGACGGGACTGACTTCTGAGCAAGTAGCCGAGCGCCGAGCGATTTTTGGCCCCAATGTCATCCCCGAAGTCAAAGGCCCGCCCCTCTGGCGCAAACTGGCCAGCCATCTTGTACAACTGATGGCCCTACTTTTATGGGCAGGCTCTATCATGGCCTTCGTCGCAGGCATGCCAGAACTAGGAGCGGCGATCATCGCTGTCATTCTCATCAATGCTGCTTTCTCTTTCTGGCAGGAGTACAAGGCAGAGCGCGCTACCCAGGCCCTCCGACGATTGCTGCCCGCCCACGTGCGTGTCATACGCGGTGGCCACGAGAGCAGCATTCTCGCCCAAGATCTTGTGCCCGGGGATGTGATGCTCCTGGCCGAAGGTGACAACATCCCTGCCGATGGACGATTGGTGGCAGAGTTTGAATTACGTACCAATAATGCCACTCTGACTGGGGAATCGCTGCCTGTGCGGAAGACCGCCGAGGCAGTGTTCAGAAAAGATCTGGCGGTAACCGAACTGCCAAACATCGTTTTCGCTGGTACCAGCGTCGCCAGTGGCAACGGGACTGCGGTTGTGATTGCCACGGGCATGCATTCCCAGTTCGGGCGCATTGCCGATCTCACCCAGAGCGTAGAAGAGGAACCCAGCCCCTTACAAAAAGAGTTGAGACGAGTCACTACGATCATCACCTTACTGGCCGTAGGGCTGGGAGCGCTATTCTTCGCCTTAAGTGTGGCAGTCCTTAGACTCAATACGCTCGATAGTTTCCTCTTCGCTATTGGCATCATCGTCGCAAACGTGCCCGAAGGACTATTGCCAACGGTCACATTATCTCTGGCGCTGAGTGTGCAGCGCATGGCCGAGCGCCACGCCCTCATCAAGAGGCTCTCCAGCGTGGAGACGCTTGGCTGTACGACAGTCATCTGTACAGACAAGACGGGCACGCTTACCCAGAACGAGATGACGGTGCGCGAGATTTGGTTGCCAGAGGGGCAGGTGGTTGTAACAGGCACCGGTTATGAGCCCGTCGGTGAATTCATCTTTGATGGCAGTTCAGATAGCTCGGTGGCCGGTCCATCGCTACAAGGTCTTTTGCGCGCGGCAGTGCTTTGCAGCAATGCCCGACTCTTGCCGCCAGGCAGTGAGAACTTGGGATGGCGAGTCTTGGGTGATCCCACCGAAGCCGCCCTCCTGGTCGCAGCAACTAAAGCTGGCCTCAGCATCGACGAGATCCGACAGAAGCAGCCACGAGTCTACGAACTGCCCTTTGACAGTCGCCGCAAACGCATGAGTGTAGTATGCAGAGTGGAAAGCGCATCGCGGGTTGGTTCATCTTCTGGGCTGGCTGCATACGTCAAGGGGGCGCCCAAAGAAATATTGGACCTTTGCACCCACGTGTGGATCCGTGGGCAGAGACAACCCCTGAGCAATGATATCCACCAAGCAGCCCTAGTCGCTAATGACCTCCTTGCTCAAAAAGGCCTGCGTGTTCTGGCTGTAGCCGAGAGGATCCTGGATGGCCGCCCCCTCGAGGGGTATTCTGTCGAGAACGTGGAGCGTGATCTCACCCTGTTGGGTCTAGTGGCAATGATGGACCCACCTCGGCCTGAGGTAGCCGAGGCGGTACAGCGTTGCTTTCGCGCCGGCATCCGTGTGCTGATGATCACCGGCGACTATGGCCTCACCGCTGAATCCATCGCCCGGCGCGTCGGCATCGTGCGGAGTGCCCATCCTCGCATCATCACTGGTGCGGAATTAGATGCGTTGTCAGAGCGTGAGTTGCAAACGGCGATACGCGAAGAAACAATCTTTGCCCGTGTGGCTCCAGAACACAAGATGCGCATTGTCTCCGCACTAAAAGAGTCGGGCGAGATTGTGGCAGTCACAGGCGACGGTGTGAATGATGCCCCAGCCTTAAAAAGGGCCGACATAGGCGTAGCAATGGGCATTGCAGGCACAGATGTGGCCAAAGAAGCAGCTGATATGATTCTCACAGACGATAACTTCGCCAGTATTGTGAACGCTATCGAAGAGGGCCGTGCGGTCTATGCCAACATCCGCAAATTCACCACCTACATCCTAGCCAGCAATATCCCTGAACTTGTCCCTTTCTTAGCGATGGTTATTTTTCGCATTCCCCTCGCACTGACGGTAATGCAGATACTCTCCGTTGACCTCGGTACCGATGTAGTACCAGCCCTTGGACTCAGCACCGAGTTGCCCGAGCCCGGCATTATGGATCGTCCACCGCGCTCCATGAAAGAACATTTGTTAAACCCATCCCTTCTCATGCGTGCTTACGGGTTCCTGGGGATCATTGAGGCGCTCGCCAGTATGGCTGCTTTCTATTTCGTGCTCCATCGCGGTGGAGGATGGACCTGGAGGACACTGCCCCAGTTGAACGCACTGATTACCCAGGCCAGGGCTGTCCTGGCACAAGGCGGGACGCTGACGGGGCAGATGGCGCAGGATTATCGCCTCTACCTGACGGCAACAACGGCATGTCTGGCCGGCATCATCGCCACACAGGTAGCGAACGTCTTTGCTTGCCGGACGGAGAGGGAAAGCGTATTTCGCATCGGGCTGTTCACCAATCGCTTGGTGCTGATAGGAATTGTAGTTGAACTCGCGTTGATAATTGCTATCGTCTATTTACCGCCACTGCAGGTCGTTTTCGGTACAGCACCGCTGAATGCAGCAACCTGGCTGTTCATATTCGCCTGGACTCCGGTACTTTTCACTGCTGAGGAGATTAGGAAGTGGATTTTCCGTCGTATTAAGTTTGCTCGGGCAAAGTCATGAAATGGGTTTGGTTTCCACTTGCTGTTCGTCTACGGTCATGGAGAGGATGACCAGGAGACAAGCGTGAGGTGAGAATGTCATGAAAGTGATCATCATTGGCTGTGGTCGGGTGGGGTCAACACTGGCCCGCGCTTTAGACGCCGAGGGACACGATGTGGTTGTGCTGGAGGAAGACTCTGCCGCGTTCCAACGGCTTGGCCCGAAGTTCCGTGGGCGCACGGTCGTAGGAGTAGTCTTCGACCGCGATGTACTGCTAAACGCCGGTATCGAAAATGCCGATGCAGTAGCCGCGGTCACTGCCTCCGATAACGCGAACGCGGTAGTAGCCCGGATCGCACAACAGATCTATCACGTTCCGAAGGTAGTGGCACGTCTATCTGATCCGCGCCGGGCTGAACTTTTCCGGCGTCTGGGATTGCCAACCATCTCGCCAACCACCTGGGGCGTGGAACGCATCGCTCAGATTCTCTGCTATCCCCACTTCGATCCGGTGTTATCATTCGGCAGTGGGGAGGTCAATGTGATCGACGTGGAGGCCACGCCCGCGCTTGTGGGCCGCACAGTTAACAATATTACTGCGCCAGGAGAGACTTGCGTTGTGGCCATCACGCGAGGTGGTGCAGCGTTTATCCCCACGCTTGGGACTGTGTTTCAGAAGGGGGACTTAATTCACCTTGCTGTTCTGAGTTCTGCCAAGGAACGGCTGTCTGGCCTCTTGGGGCTAAAGTGAGGGCAGTGACTATGCGCGTTATTATTGTAGGTGGTGGAAAGACTGGCTCATACTTGGCCAACTTGCTACTGGAAGGGCACCACGATGTCACCGTCATAGAGCACCGAACCGACGTTCTAGCCAAGTTGCAGCGGGAGTTATCAGCGAAATGCGTTGTGGCCGGAGACGGGACCGAACCAGCGGTGTTGGAAGAGGCTGGGATCGCGGGCGCTGATGTGTTAGCGGCAGTGACCGGTGATGATGAGACCAACCTGGTGGCAACAAACCTGGCCCGTTTCGAGTTCGAAGTCCCACGGGTTATCGCCCGGGTGAACAACCCGCGCAATGCCTGGCTTTTCACGCCGGCGATGGGTGTAGATGTAGCAGTCAACCAGGCTGACTTAATGGCCCGGCTGATCGCAGAAGAGATGTCACTGGGCGACATGATGATGTTAATGAAACTCCGGCGCGGGAAAGTGGCCATCGTAGAGGAGAAAATAGACGCAGGGGCCCCAGCCGACGGTCACGTGCTGAGTGATCTCAGCATTCCATCAGGCAGTAATATCATGGCAGTGATTCGCAAAGATGAGGTTATTGTGCCCGATGGGTCCACACGGCTGCAGGCTGGCGATGAAATCATCGCCATAGTACGCTCAGATATGGCTCCGATGTTGGCGAGACTCTTTGGGAATCCTTCAGCCAGTTGAGGAAGCGGAGACTTCGTGAAAAGCCATCTCCTGTTCCCTTGATTGGGGAACAACAAAATAGTCTATGCCGACGCTAAGGTGGCGAGCCAATGCTTCCAGGTCAGCCAAAGGGATATCTTTTTCGCCATACTCATACTGAGACAACCGACGAGTTGAGATCCCTACAGCAGCGGCACATTCTTTCTGTGAGATATTCGCCTCCAGGCGTGCTTGTTTCAGCAGCGCACCGATGATTTTACGGCGCAATTCCATCGCCTTTTCAGAAGGAACTTTAGAGGGCGTCACTGTCGCCGTTTCATCAAAGAAGTACATCAGAGGGACATTACACAGGATAGCCACCACTTCCAATTCCGGCAACGAAATCTCTTTCTCACCCAATTCATACTGAGATATGCGTCGTGCCGTAACCCCCAATGCTTTAGCCACATCCTTCTGGCTTTTGCCAGCGTTCTCGCGAGCGCTGCGAATCAACAAACCGACGATCTTGGAACGGATCTGGCGGGCTTTTTCGCTCACTTCTCTGCCTCCGGGATAACCTCTGGCCTGACAAATTACATTTTATCAAGAATGGCTCAAACAGGCAACTTGTGCTGGACAACCTTGTTAATTTCCACTATACTCCTTGCCCAAGAAAGGCGCGCAAATGATCAAAGCAGACCTGCACGTCCACACCAGCGCTTCGCGAGACTCTATGCTCTCACCCGAGGAGTTGATTGCTTTGTGTTTGCGGCGGGGCATTGGCGCGTTGGCTGTTACCGACCATAATCATATCGCTGGGGCGCTACGCCTGCGTGAGATAGCGCCCTTCCCAGTAATTGTTGGCGAAGAAATCCAGACTACCTGCGGTGAGATAATGGGGCTGTTTTTAGAGGAAACAGTCCCCAAGAACTTGTCTCCAGAAGAGACTGTGATCCGCATCAAGGAACAGGGCGGGTTGGTTATAATACCACATCCATTTGACCGAGTACGTCGCTCTGTATTACGCCGAGATGCATTATATGCTATTCTGGATCAGGTAGACGGTATTGAGGTTTTCAATGCACGCGTGACTCTGCCTAATGATAACATCCGCGCACGGGCTTTAGCTGAGGAGCGTGGCCTTTTGCAGACTGCTGGTAGCGATGGACATATCGCCTGTGAGATAGGCAACGCCTGGGTTGAGATGCCAGAGTTCGAAGACAAAGAAGGTTTCCTTCATGCACTGGCTCAGGGGCGGGTGCATGGTTCGCTGACGAATCCTTTTATCCACGTCATAGGTACGTGGGTCAAGTGGCACAAGCGCCTTAAAGGAAAGCAATCTGTACTATGAATATCGCGACCTCATTATTGGGCCTCTTCGTCTCGCTGCTTGCGGCTGTTTTCCCCACTCTTATCTACGCTGGCATCGTGCATTGGTTCGATCGTTACGAAAAGGAACCGTTCCGGCTGATAGTTTTGGCTTTCTTGTGGGGAGCCATCCCCGCAACGGCGCTATCACTGGTGGTCGAGATCCTATTGGATGCACCCTTAGCGGCCCTGGGTACAACATCGGCAGAGTTCGTTTCTTCCACCGCTGTGGCCCCATTTGTGGAAGAGGCCATCAAGGGGTTGGCGTTGCTCGGGCTTTTCCTTTTCCGCCGATGTGAGTTCGACAATGTTTTGGATGGCATCATATACGGCGCGTTGGTGGGTCTTGGCTTTGCTATGGCCGAGAATTTCATCTACTTCACCAGCGCTTTCCATGAAGGCGGTTACAGTCAACTCACGTTTGTGATTCTGATGCGCTCGTTCGTTTTCGGGCTTAACCACGCGCTGTACACTTCGGTGACTGGTGCAGGACTGGGGTATGTGCGCATAGCCCGATCGCGTTGGAGGCGTTGGGGAATACCTCTGATGGCCTTTGGTGCGAGCGTTGGCCTGCATATCTTCCATAACTTCTTCGCTACGTTGGCAGAGCAGCACTTAATTGGTTTACTAATCGGTTTTGCGGGTGATTGGGCTGCAATCCTCGTGGTGTTCTTTGTCATTGCCTTAGCCTGGCGCGAAGAGAAGAAATGGATTGCAGAAGAACTTAGATCCGAGGTAGAACTCGGAACACTCTCAGCCGAGGAGTACGCAATGACCATCTCCTATCGAAACCGGCTGCGAGCCCAACTGGGCGCATTGCTGAGTAATAGTCTGCGCCACGCTCGCGCACTAAGCCGACTGTCACAGTTGGCTACCGAACTCGCCTTCAAGAAGCACCAGGTCTGGATTCACGGGCCCAGTAGTCCGGAATCGAGACTGATAGAAGAACTGCGCGTTCGCATCAAGGAGCACAGGAGAAACGCAACCGTTTGAAAAGTGCATTCGAGGAAGGAGTGAGCAATCTATGCGTATCGCGGTCTTAAGTGACATCCATGACCACATTTGGAACCTGGAGAAAGTCTTAGCCCGAGAGGACGTCCAAGAGGCCGGCGCTCTGATCTTTTGTGGTGATTTCTGCGCCCCCTTCACTCTCAAGCAAATGGCCGATGGTTTCGTCGGCCCGGTGCATGCGATCTTCGGCAACAACGACGGCGACAAATTCCTGCTCAGCAAGATCGCCCAGGGGACAAAGAATATCACTTTATACGACGAGATGGGCGAAGTTGAATTCGAGGGAGTGCGCCTCGCCTTCGTGCATTACACCAAACTAGGAAGATATCTAGCCGCCTCTGGTCATTTTGCAGCCGTCTTCAGTGGCCACACCCATGAGGCGGGGCAAGAGACCATTGGCAAAACGTTGTGGGCGAATCCTGGCGAGATAATGGGTCGGTTCGGGACTCCTTCGTACGGCATTTATGATACCGAAACGGGGGTTTTCACGCACCGATTGCTGTAGGGAAGGTTATCCTACCCCTGCACACGGATATCCTTCATTCGCTCTTCTTTGAGAGAGACCGCCGTGGCTTTCGTGAACGGGGTTTTATCTCCAGTTCATCGAAATCCACCACTTCTTTGCCCCGCAGGCGTTCCACAATCTTGCGAGCGATGAGCTCCATGTGGGCATTGTATTTCACAAAATCTAAGTCATCCGAGGGAACCGTTAACACCGGGCACAGGGAGAAGCGTTCGATCCACTCTTCGTACAGATTATTGAGTTGTTCCAAATAGGCAGGGGATACGTCACGCTCGAAGTCACGTCCTCGCTGGCGGATACGCTTGAGCAGGGTGGGGACCGAGGCCCGGAGGTAAATCACTAGGTCAGGAGGGGGCAGAAATTGGGTCAGAACCTCATATAATTCACGGTAACTGCGGTGATCGCGTTCGGTCATAAGGCCCTGGCGATAAAGGTTTTCGGCGAATATCTCGGCATCTTCGTAGACGCTGCGGTCCTGCACCACCGTGTTGGGATGGTCGAGAATCTGGCGATGATGGCGCAAGCGGCGGGTGAGGAAAAAGATTTGGGAATGGAAACTCCATGTTCTCATGTCCTTGTAAAAATCGGCCAGGTAGGGGTTATCATCCACCGCCTCATAGAAGGGTTCCCAGCCCAATTTCCGGCTGAGTAGTTCTGTCAACGTGGATTTGCCCACGCCGATATTGCCTGCCACAGCAATGAACTTCTTAACCATGGCTTCACTCCTCTCCGTGCTCTCCTTCGCAACGGCTGCGCATCTTTTCCAGATAAGCATCTTCCAGATCCACACCTACCTGATTCGCCAGGCGAATCAGGTAGGCCAGACTCTCCGCCAGTCTCTGGCGCAAGCCCGGCAAGTTTTGACGCAAAGCCTCTTCACGCGCCTCCTCTTGATTGCCCAGTTGTTGCTGCAATGCCTCTTGGGTAGCCCACGTCCTTTTGAGCAGACTTGCCAACTCCCCGATCTCCTCCTGAAGACCAATAAAATCGAAGTAGAGGTCGGTATAGAAGCCCCTCTCTTCACCCAAGGCGCGGTGCAACCTCTGGAAATCGCCCAGCCTTCGTCGTGAAGTTTGCAGGATAACCTCCGGCTGCTCCACTGATATCGTTCCAAGAGGCAACGGGCGTTGATGGGTGCCCTGCCCCAAGGCCGTGCGGATGCGAGCAACCACACTGGCCAAATCATCCGGGTTCCGCACCCAATCGAGTTCATTAGTGTCTATGGGAAGGACCGGGGTCTGGCGATACTCCGCGAAGAAATTTTCATAAGCCCGGCGTAGGTCGTCAATGTACTGGCGTGACATCGCCCGCTCATAGGGGCGGTCGCGCACAGCAATACGCTCCAAGAGCACATCGGTGTCAGCACGGAGGTAGACAACTAGATCGGGCAGTGGAATATTCTCGGCTAGTTCTTGATGTAGCCGTTCGTAGACATCCAATTCATCGCCTTTTAAATTCAGGTGAGCGAAGAGGCGATCTTTGGCAAACATATAATCGCTGATCAGAGTGGAGCGCCCCACCAAGGGCAAAACTGCGCGGTGTTGTTGGCGATACCGGGAGAGGAGGAAGAATATCTGCGTCTGGAAGGCGTATTTCTCACGGTCGGCGTAGAAATCGCTCAGGAAAGGATTTTGTTCAAACACTTCGAGAAGCAGTTGAGCCCGGAAATCATCTTTCATCAGGCGAGCCAAGGTGGTCTTGCCCACCCCGATTGGGCCCTCAATAGCAATATAGGGGTTGTCCGCCATACACTCATTCTCCCTTACAGACGGCTTCGCCCACCTCAGAGCATGCAGTTTTTCGGAACTCTGCATATGGATGGGCTAAGCCGAAGACTATCCTCCCCCGTGTTTGACAAATCCGTTATAGCCCAGACCTTTCCGGGCTCGATCGTTATGAAACAGCACCATCTTGCCTCCAAAGGTCCCTATCCTTGTGTTCCCTCGCTTTTGGAAGTGTCCTTTGGTTTCCGTGGAAGAGTCTCTGTGCACCGGCAAGCCCTATTCCACGATCAGGCTCACGTCCGACACCAGACTTTCATAACTCCACCCCGAAGCGTACACTCGTAACGAAACGATTTTGTATGGTACGATGGGCAAGTGGCCAATCAGGTTACCAGAATCGAAGGGGTACCACATTGCTTGAGGGATCTGCAAGCCATTCTGTGTGGGGTTCCCTGCCAGATTCTGGTAATAGAATCCCTGTACCCAATGCGTCTCGCTGCCGTACACATCCCGGTAAGTCATACGAATCATGAGCGGGTACTCCGAACTCTGGTAGCCGCCTCCCGATAGACTCTGGTAAACCAGTTTCACGTTAGCGCGGATAATGAGGGTAGTAGGCGGATCGGGAAAGTCGCGATCAATCGTCTGCTCAATGATGGTCTCGCAGTGGTTGTACTCTCCACCGGTGCGGTAGAAGCGTACGGCGCGAAATCCTCCATCGGTGACCATAGTAACCGTGCCGTCCACGTTACCGCCGTCGCCACCTTGATCGTTGAAAGCACGCCAGCCAGTGCTGAGCGGTTGGCTGAAGTCCCCGTTAATCAAAATATCCCGTGCCGCAGGCAAGGGCACAGTTGGAGCCTCACCAGCGCGTACAGATGTGCGCTCCCGCTGTGACAAGTACACTGTCTCCTCTGCGGAGCGCACGCCTGGGTTGGTGGAGGTAACTGTGGCCTCTCCGCGATGGGCCACGACCTCGGTGCGCTCGTTGGTTACGTCAATGGTGTAACTGCCATTTGGCGCTAGAGATGACACTGCTTGAAGGGAATGGACCTCATAGTGGGTCGGTCGCTCCAGTGCCAACACCGTGACCATGCGCATACGCCCGCCTCGCATTTCAATGCTGATCTCGCTCGGTTTTCTGCTCAGGCTGAAACGCGGGGAACGCATCCGGCTCAATTCTACTTGACTAGGGTTGAACAACCGGATGAAGGACTGGTCAAAAAACGTGACAATAGCCTGGGCCTTTTCGTCCACGATGATGGTACTGCCCTCGGGTACCGAGATGCTATTACCTGCCATAACAGGTTTGGCCGGACCGCCTCGCGGGTCCTCCACCACAACCGTCCCTTCCAAGGACTCCACTAGGGCCTCGCGCGCAACAGTGGCGTTAATCAGATACGAACGCACACCCCATGGCACCGCTATTACCAGGAAGCAGAACACGGCAAAACTGACCAAGAGGACGGCCCAGGCCAATCGTTCGGGGTTGCGTCGCATTAGTAGCGCACCTCGAACCCGCGGAATTCACCGCTTGCTTTGTCCCAGGTAACGTCTACCCTCTCCACATGTGCCCCAGGCGGTCCTTGCCGTAAGTAGGCCAAGAATCTTTCTAAGGTTGCTTCTGGTCCTTCGGCTACTACCTCGACCGTGCCATCCCACTGGTTGCGCACATAGCCGCGTAAGCCCAGCATGTGAGCACGTTGGTAGGTGGAGTACCGGAAACCTACGCCTTGCACCCAGCCGTGCACTACGGCGTGGAAACGTCGCTCTTCGCTGGAATTTGAGGACCCATCTTCAGGCATCGCCACCACTTCCTCAACCCAGAAGTTGTTCTACGTAGTCACCACATTACGAAAAGACGCGAGGCTCGGTGATCATCGAGCCGTGTGAGCCCAGCATCCAGGGCCAATCGAACAGCCTGCTGGTACTCGGCATCCGTGATGCGGCGACGAAGTGCCGGTTCTTTCGCGGCCTGATAGCAAGGGCGATATTGAGCCATCACGTTGAGATACGTGTTCCGCGAGATCTCCTTGGCCAGGAAGCGCACGATGCCCGGCGTCCCCGCCAACCCTTCAGGCAACACAAGATGGCGCACCAACAGGCCTCGCTGGGCTACGCCGCGTTCGTCTATCACCAAATCACCAACCTGACGGTGCATCTCTTTCACTGCAGCGCGATTGACCGCAGGATAGTCCTTGATTTTCGACAGCCGCAAGGCTATGTCGGGATCATCGTATTTCATGTCGGGCATGTAGATATCCACTACGCCATCGAGTAGGGCCAAAGTGGACAAAGCATCATAGCCCCCCGTATTGTAGACCAGGGGCAGCCGTAAGCCCCGTTCTGCTGCGATCAGTAACCCGGCCAGGATCTGCGGCACCACATGGGTCGGTGAGACCAAATTGATGTTATGACACCCCATCTCTTGGAGACGCAGCATCATCGCAGCCAGTTCCTCGGGTTCGACTGGTTCACCATGTCCCTCCTGACTGATATCGCTGTTTTGACAATAAATGCAGCGGAGGTTGCACCAAGTGAAGAAAATGGTGCCCGAGCCGCCCCACCCGACGAGAGGCGCTTCTTCGCCGAAATGGGGGCCGTAACTGGATACGACAGCCCGCTCACCAGTGCGACAGGCTGCGCCCTTCGTGCCGGCGCGACGGTTGGCCCCACAGGAACGCGGGCAAATATCGCAGGCCTCCAATCGCTGATAAGCCTGTGCCACGCGCCGACGCAATTCACCGGTTCGCAAAAGATTCAAGTAGGCAGGTTCAAATAGTGAGGACACCCTTTCCCTCACTGAAGAAGACACAGACGCTCCTTCCTCAAGCTCCCGAAGACGGCTGCTGACCCGCAATTGGACTACCACTCCTCGTCCCAATACTCATCCTCGTCTGTTTCCTCCGATTCGTTCTCTTCCGCCTCCTGACTCCCATAGACAAGCAGATCGAAAGGTTCACTACCCAGCGTCAGTTCGGCCAGGGCTTCCTCGGCCGCTTCACGCAGTGCCTCATCTGCTCCTTGGCAACAACGTTCCAGTGCCCTCTGCGCTCGGTTCCCCCCAATCTGTCCGAGTGCCCATATGGCTGCCTCACGCACCTCCGGATCAGGATCCTCAATCAGCCGTATCAGTACTGTTACCGCAGCTTTCGCCTGTAATTCTCCGGCTGCGCGCGCTGCCTCGTAGCGCATAGCAGGGCTCTCGGAGTCTAATTCATTCAGGATGATCTCGGTCCAGTATGGATCAGCAGTGCGACCCATAGCAAATACCGCGCTGAGGCGCATCTGTTCGCTGGTATGGGCGTAAGCCTCGGCGATCACTTCCCGAACCCCCTCTTCGCACAGATAAGCGATGGATTCGATGGCGCGACGGCGAACCTCCAGAGTCTCGTTGGGTGAACGCACCACTTGCCACAGAGCCTCACGGGCTATCCTGGCGTACCGCTCGTCTAAGTCCCCCATTTCGGCCATCAGGACAAAACGAGCCAGCGATATAGCGGCAGCGGCTCGTACCATCTCTGCAGGATCATGTAACATCGCGCTGGCAAGGGGCTGCACCAGTGTGAAGTCCTCATCTTCCCACAGCCCTTCGATGGAAAGAGCACGGACCTCTGCATCCTCATCCTGCATAGTCGCCCGCAGCAGTACACGATAATCCAACTCGTAGTTCCTCTCCGCCGCTTCTGCGAGGAGCCGCACTATTTGACGCCGTCGCTCCAAAGCGATACTCGGCCAGCGTTGCACAAAGAGGTCTCTGTTATTGCGACTGAGGTCTGACAGCGCGTATAGATCTCCTGTTGCCAGGGGTGCGTTGACATCAGCGAGAACTAATAGTGTTTTCTCAAAATCCGAGACCATATTTACTCTCTACACAAGGGCCTGAAAAATGCAGCGATCGCAGGGTGCTTTTCAAATTCCTTTTGACCAGAGATCACCTCTACTGCCAAACGAAGCTACGTATCTCACTCGGCGGGCTAATGGGTACTCCCTCGCGCTCGCCATCGGCCCGTGTGCCTGTCTGGCGCATTACAATAACGCTCCACTCGAAACGGCGTTCGGTCTGTCCTGCCTGGTAATATAGCTCTCGCCATACCCGCCAGGACGTTTCTTTGATCCACGTACCTGAGTAACGAGGCTCGCCTCCCGCCGTGAAACGAATATTGACACTATACCACTCATCGTCAGCCAGTGTGCCAACCGGCTGCCACGCCAGGATAATGGTCGCCCCACTGCCATCGAACTGTTGGCCATCCGCTGGACTTAGGAGCGTTGGCGCGACGAAGGATAGAGTAGGAGTAGATGTAGCCTGTGGACGAACCGTAGCAGTCGGCGGAGCGGGCGTGGATGTCTCAGTAGGTGGCAAGGGCGTCGGTGTAGGCGTACGGGTACGGGTTCGCGTTGGTGTGGCAGTTGGCGTATCTGTGAATGTAGGCAATGGCGCGGAAGTGGGTGTGGATAGGAAAGCGAAGGAAGGTAGATGTACCTCTGAGAACAGCGCTCGGAATCTATCCCGGGCCACATTGCGACCCACGTACCACCCCACCAACAAAATCAGTGCTATGGCCATACCGCGCAGCCTATTGCGAATGCCAGGACGCAGCGGTGCCCCACAGTTTGAGCAAGCAAACAACCCCGCTGGCACAACCGCATGACAGTGGCT
This sequence comes from Chloroflexota bacterium, assembly GCA_014360825.1. Classification (NCBI taxonomy): domain Bacteria; kingdom Bacillati; phylum Chloroflexota; species Chloroflexota bacterium. The sequence goes on from JACIWT010000007.1 coordinate 79,783, forward strand.
GCACTCGATCCTTCGTTGTGCACGGGTATTTATATTGGCCCCACATTCCGGGCAGATATACAGGCCCGATGGGACTTTGCTACCGCAATTTGGACAACGCATTGGTCTCTCAGGGCAAGGGCGACCCGCCCTGCAAGAAACGCATCACATCGAAATAGGAGATCAGTAGCATAAGCGCTACCAGTGCTAACAGGCCTATGAAGTGTACGAAACCTTCTTTTTCTGGCGCGATGCGCTTGCCGCCGCGCAATCCCTCAACGATAATAAACAACACCCGTCCGCCGTCCAACCCAGGAATAGGCAGCAGATTGAAGACGAAAAAGTTGACGCTCAAAAAGGCAGCAAACCGAATCAGGCTGATGATTCCAGAACGGGCTACAATACCGGTCATCTGCATGATACCCACCGGCCCCGCAAAGTCCTGTGGGCTCACCTGTCCCTGAAACAGATATTCAAACGTCGTGGCAATTAGTCCCACCATAGATCCAACGTCCGCGAATCCTTTCGATATCGCCGTCCAAATCGGTTGGCGACGCGGCTCGAACACGTAATCCTTCATGCCAAGGCTCACTCCAAGCGCCCCTTGACCTGGCGGAGGGTTCACTCTCGGCGTGACACGCACGATCAGCGTCTCTGTACCCCGCTCGATGGTCAAAGAGATCTCTTGCCCAGCCAATTCCTTGATACGATTTACCATGTCCACATACGTATGGAAAGGTGTACCTTCCACCGCCACGATCACATCATCAGGACGCAAGCCAGCGGCCTCGGCTGGCGACGCTGGTGCTACTTCGTGAATCACTACTTTGCCAACTGCTACCGGTTCGCCAATTAGATAGACTGAAGTCGCTAATAAGATTGCAAGCAGCAGGTTCATAAGTGGGCCCGCGGAGAGAGTAAGCAATCGGGTAGTGAGACTCTGGCGGGCAAAACTGTCGGGTGCGGAAGGATCTTCTTCTCCCAACATCCGCACGAACCCGCCCAACGGCAACGCATTCAGCGTGTACCTCGTTCCATCGCGCACGGCAATGGTCGCCAGGCGCGGCGGGAATCCTAAGCCAAATTCCTCCACTCTAATACCAGCACGTTTGGCAGCGATAAAATGCCCAGTCTCGTGAGCCAATACCAGCACACTAAAGACAACCACAAACGATGCTATCGTGAATAGCATTGATCGTCCCCTTCCCGTTTGGAGCACAATCGCCGGGACACATTCCTCCGGCGATTCATATTTTACATTAATTGCTGATATTAGGACAAGTCGCGATGGTGGGTACGCATTGGGATCTGGGCGGGCCTGGGCATGCCGAGGACTCCGAGGTGACTGCGAGCGCGCTGATTAAATTCCAAGTGGCTAGGGGTGGATGACCGTGCCACGCACTGGCTCGCCCAGCAATGCAGCGCGCACGCGCCCCGGATGTATCCCTGATAGGAGAGCAACGCGCAGATCCCCCAGTTCCCGCACTAAAGCCAACATTAGCATCACCTTCGATGCCATGCCGCCAGTTACATCCACGCCGTGCGAGCCCGAAAGCACTTGGATGACTTGAGCGGCGTTGGCTCTCGAAATCTCTGGTATCGGTTGTGCGCGGGGGTCTTTGTTGGGATCAGAGGTGAACACACCATTCACCTCTCCGGCCAAAATAATGCGTGAGGGATGCAATGCTCGTGCCAAATAGGCGAAGATCATCTCTGTGGAGATAATAGTGGTGCCCCACTCGGTGTCAAGCGCCACGTCGCCGTATACCAGCGGCACCAGTCCGTGCCTCAACAGTTCTTCCACAGGCCACTCGGCCATACTTACCAACCGTCCAGCCGTTGCTTGTGCTGAGGCCGATGGCTGAACTGAGACGACTGGGACACCCTCCGTCAAGAAAATGCCAGCCACGAGTCGGTTCAAATGGTTGGCCATAGCAGAGGTTTCCGCGTAACCCATCCAATTCGTAACACCTGTCTGCACGTGATACTTGTGGGCCACAATGTGGCCGAAGGAGCCAGCGCCATGCCCCAGCACCAACTGCAAATCAGGCCGGTTTTTCAGGGCCTCGCGTACCTCTCGCGCAAGCCGACGAGTGAGGCGACGGCGAAAAACTCCCGGCCGCCGCTTATCAGTGATAAGAGATCCGCCCAGTTTCAGAAAAACCAACTCAGTCAATGATCACCGTTTCTCCGTCTATTGTCACCCTGTCGCCGGTAACGATTTGTGAAATGTCCACTTGATCTACCATCGGGATGCCAGCAATAATCGCACCGACAGCAACGATGGGCTCGCTCTCGCTATTGATGATGGCGGCCGGGGCCACCCCATTGCGGGCTAGTCGGTAGATAATGTACGAGCCCACGGTGCTGCCTTTCCCAGAGGGAAAGACGAGTATACGCCCAGCGATGCTCTGGCCCTCCAGATCATGCCCAACTTCGATCACACAGGCCGTCTCTGGGTCCACGCCACCCAGAAAACTTATGGGTTCGCGACTCACCAACGCCAGGCCGGATGCCCGACCGGCCTTAATCACACGTCCCTTCAAGCGTCGTTCCACAGTGCTCATGACTTCTACCTTCGCCGATAGAGTGCAACCGCCAACGGGACACTATGGTCGCAGGAAATGGATGCCGACCGATGTGGCAGTGTGCTTGTCCTTCCCGTCACGGCCTTCGACCGGTCCCTCTCCATTGGCCAGTCAGCGCTGCGGCGATGCACCTCTCGAGCGGCCCGAAACGCACGTTTAAACCCAGCTGGCTCGGCGCGTAAAACGCAGTTTTCGCTGAGTTCGTGGCTAGACTTTGGAACCCCAATTCGGCCACTGGTGCAACGATAGGGCAAGTGTCTGCGACCACTTTCCCTCCTGCGTTCTCGATAGTGGCAACATAGCCACGCTGCTGGGCTTCCTCTTTCGTCTCGCGGGCAGTTGTTATCCACAGAGTTGCCCGTACGCGTTGACCAGTCAACGAGTCTGCGATGCGATGGAGAGTAGCAAGTGTGGCATGTGGACAGCCTATGTGCACGAAATCAATCTGGTCCAGGGGCCCATTCAACGCCGCGTAGCCCTCAGACAAACTACTCACCCGGACAACTCGGGCGTCAGAGCGGATGATTTCCGGCTGTGCTTCCGGGGTGACACCTTCCACGTGGTAGAGAGCCACGGCCCCGCTCGCAGCCATTGCTGCACCTAACGCCATCAGCCTATCCAACCCGCTTTCTTCTCCGGCCACAAGCGCATCAATCGCCCGGACTGGGTCGCCTGCCAAATCGCTCACATCGGGCACGTTTAAGTCCCGGAAATATGGCACCCCTGCGCCCACCAGCCGACCCACCAAATAACCCAGCGCACCGAAATCCGCTTCGGATTCCACGGCGCAGTCAACTTCGATGACGTAATCCGCCTGGCGATTCCTCTCGAGATGATAACCATAGCGTGCTGTCCGACCAGTAATGGCTGCTGCCAATGCGCTCGGACCACCTTCACGGTTGGTACGGGCACCCAAAACGCTGTTGGCAAAACAGACCGCGGAAGACTCGCTCCAAGCCACATGCGCGCCTGGTTTGGGCACATTCCCAACCAGATAGGGCGTACAGGTACAAGTACATCGCACACCCATAGTCGAAAAAGTTTCGATAACGGCGATCTGCTTTTCAGCAAAATCTTTGGAGAAACCCAACGTTTCCCAATCGCTCAGGTCCATACCCGCTGGGTTTAGCGTAGCGGGGACATGAACTCTTGCCCCCTCCGCAGCCCACTGGCGCAAGAATTCCAACCCAGCATCTCCCAGGTTCTTATAACTCACCCCAGAGATCTGGGCACTCTCGATGGGCACCAAGCCTTCCGCGCCGTATATTTTCCCCAGGGCCAGCACGATTTCCAGTGCCCGCTGAACTGCGGGCCCCTCTGCACCGGAGAGCATAGCCTGTTCTTCAGGATTTAGTCGTACGTCGCGCATTTCAGAGGTACTTCGCCAGATCTACTGGCGGATAGCGAACTTTCTTAAAACGTGCTCGTTCTTTGTCCGAGAGACGCCGACCTGCTGCATCTGTCCAAGGTATAGTCGCGTCCAGACCCATTTTGCTGGTGCGTGATTTTTCCCCTGCCACATGTGTTGCCGAAGGGTCGAGTGAACTGCCAGGTTGGTTGTCGAGTACCAGCAAATCGCGGTCGGCTTGGAAACGCACCGAGAGCGCCCATTCCACATCTGCCGGGTCATGGATGTTCACATCCTCATCCACTACTATCACGTGTTTGAGTGATGGGTGGCCACGGAAAGCGGCCTCAATGGCCCGCCGCCCATCTTCTGGCCCATGAGAACGGATTTGCACGACGGCGTGCAGCCATGAGCCGCCCCCAGGCGTCAAAAGCACATCTACGACATCGCAAACCTTGCTAACTTCCTGGAAAATAGTGGGTTCACGAGGCATGCCCATCAGTAATTTGTGTTCCTCGCCACCAGGCAATAGGGCTTGATAAATGGGAGCCCGCCGATGGGTAATGCAGGTCACTTCGAAGATAGGCTGTTGTCGCACAATGTCCCGTGTCAATGTCAGGTCGAAAAATGGACCTTCATCGGCCATTTCGCGGGTCAGGCGGCCCTCAAGCACGAACTCTGCATCGGCAGGCACTTCCAAATCCACTTTCTGACATTTCACCAAGGGCGTGGGTTCTAACGCGTTTGCGATGCCTAATTCATCTACGCCGGGGGCAGGCGACATCGCGGCTGCCAGCAAGACCGCCGTGCTGTTCCCAATGCAGAAGGCGATCTCAATCTCACCACCCGCTGCACGGAGTGCCGAGTCTGTGCCGCGTCCCTCGACAATCCGTGCTGCGAAACGCCTCTCATCCAAGCGAAGGAGTCGGTGATAGCTCATGTTGCGCCCCAGGGTGGGATGTTTCACAATAGCAACTCCCGCTGTGACATAGGGGCCCGGATCATCGGCAAAATGGGTCAGGATGGGCAACCGAGTCAAATCCACTTCGTGTTCGATTATCTCTTGGCAGGGACCTGAGGGGATGATTTCAGGCTCGATGGTATTGCACAGCGCGTTCTGCATGATCCGTGGCAATTGCTCTGGCGACACGCCCAACCCCAGGGCAAAGAACTCGCGACGGGCACAAAGCCCTGCCACCACCGGGTAGTCAAAGCCTGCCACGTGCTCAAAGAGCACTGGCCGATTGTGCAAAGCATTGATAACCTGTGCCATTTCGACGTACGGGTCCACTGGTACACCGATCCGGACCAATAGGCCCTGTTTCTCCATTTCAGTCAATAATGTTCGCAGGTTCATCTTTTTCGTTTTTCTTGCGCATTACGCGTATCACATCAAAGTCACGCACTACCACGGTGTCTGGGAAGATGGCGCGAGCCTCTTCCTCAACCGCACGGCTTGAGTATCGCCGTGAGAGATGCGTCAGATAAAGGCGCCCCACCTCCGCCTTACGAGCCAATGTTGCAGCCTCGGCTGCCGTCAGGTGAGCGAATTTGGCGGCCATCTCAGCCTCTTCACGCAGATAGGTAGCCTCAATGACCAAAGCGTCAACCCCTCGCACCACAGGGACCAGATCATCCACCCGTCCAGCATCGCCCACCCAAGCCAATCGCACTCCAGGGACTTCCGGCCCCAATACCTGATCTGGTGTGATCGTTCGGCCATCAGGCAGAACAACATTCTCGCCCGCTACCAATCTTCTGCGCTCTGGGCCTGGAGGCACACCCAAGCGTTCGGCCTCCTCGGCCAAGAAGGGGCGATGGCCCTCTTCTTCAAATAGGTAACCGAAACACCCTGGCCCACGGTGGCTCACCGGGAAGGCATAGATGCTCAGCCGCCCGCTGTTCCAGATGAGGCCCGGCTTGACCTCCACGTATTTGATATCTAACTCCACTTCACCGCCACGTAATACCACAGCCATAAGGTCGCGAACGCGTTCCAAAGCCCAGGTTCCGCCATAGATAGTCAGTTCCGTGATCGCCTCCCACCGAGCGAAAGTGGATACCAATCCTCCCAGCCCCAAGATATGATCGAGGTGACCGTGGGTCAAGAGCACCTTGTCAAGCCTTTTGAAACCGAGACCACTGCGCAGTAATTGGCGTTGCGTACCCTCACCACAATCTATCAGGAAGCGTTGGTCTTGATAGATCACCACGGCTGCTGATAACCCGCGCTCTACAGACGGTGCAGAGGCCGATGTCCCTAGGAAGATGATTTCAATCATGTGTGCCCCTTTGTATCAGTTGTGTCAATTCCTCCACGGTCAGATGCGCTCGTACTGGGTCTGGGTGGGCCTGACACCAGCTTTCGATCTCTCGCCGGAAGCGTAGTAAGCCGAGGATATCGGTTGGATAGAGACGCGGGTTAATGCCCAGCCAGTTTACCTTATGGTTCGACAAGGTGGTCTGCCATTCGGCCATAGGCACAGTATCAAACGCGGGTGCGAAGTTGGGTAGCGGAGCAAAGAGCACCGGCATCTCCGTCGGTATTTCCGGTAACATGCGGCGTAGGAAATCCAGGCTGTCCCTGCAATTGAATGGTAGCCACAATGGCAATAGACGGCTGATTCGGCTGGCCACTGGGTTCACTAGAGTGAAACAATCAAAGAAGACACCTCGTGGCTGGCGACCCTCTTTCTCGCTCAATTTGCGATGGGCGCGATAGGCGAGTACAGAGAAAGCCTCAGGAGTGTTGCCCTCTAACGCCAGGAATTGGTAACCGTTTTGACGAGCGAATGCCTCACACGCCGCCCGAAACTCCGGTAGCGTCCCCCACTCCGACTCGGGCTCAACCGAGAGCGGCAGATCCAATCGCCACCCACCAACGAATGGCGAACCCTCTGCCCGCTGCATAGCCTCGATCTCCGGTGTGCCGGTCATAAATTGCTCATCTGAGACACCGCCGAGTCCGCCCACTTGGAACGTATGTCGTTCAGCCACGCGATATTGCCGCCACAGATAGCGGCAATCAATGAAGATGATGGTGCCACCGGGCTGCAGTCGGATGCGAATGAAATCGCGGTAGGCCTGGGGTAGGGCCAATAACTTCATGCGGATGTGGTTAACGTATTTGACCAGAAAACGATCGTGCAACGGGTCATAATGATTCACGACCGCTAGATCGGGGTTATTCGCCAAGATGGGTTGGGCCAACGCATCGCCATGGGCTTTGTAGGTAGCAATATCATCCGGGTGGGCAGGGTCTCGGTAACTGGTTAGAAAATGCTCGGACAGGAAAGGCACCCCCAGTGCCGTTGCCAGATGGGCTACGCCGCCATTAGGCGCACCCAGGATAACCGCTGAATAGGGTCCTTTGCAATCGTGATACAACGAAACCGCATACTGGGCCAGGTTCTCCGTCCGGACTGCATGGGCGAATCGTGGATTGATACCAGAGGTAGCGACAACGCGTTCCACAGCCCAAGTAATCGCACGCGGACCGAGTAGCGAGATGAACCTCGCCGCCAACTCGGCCAGCGGCCCCCTGTCCTGTGAGGCAAAAAACTCGCCACGCAATGCAGCCGCCACAGAGCGCATAGCAATGGCTGAAGAATCGGTGTTTTCAATGTAAGCAGGCATGGGCTATTCCGTCGCAAAAGCAACCGCTACTGCTAAATGGTGTCCTGGTTTGACACCCTGGTTAGAACGACCCCCGTTCTCGTTACTTTCTCCCGTCTTCAGGTGCCTGATCACTCCCCCTTCATGAATTCCCGCCACTCTCCGTGCACACCCTCCTCCGTGACGCCATAGTAAACATGCAGAGTGCCATTGGCACCGCGTTGCACGAAATCATAACGTGTCCGTCCGGCGCGACGATACGATTTCCAGAGCCCGATGTCACCCCGCCAGGTAACCTTGTCCTCCGTTACGGGGTTCGTTTCTTTTTCTACAATAGCATATTGCCACAGTTTCCGTGCTGAGGTACGGGTTACATCGCGGACCACATTGCCGTTTCGGAGGTCTTTCATGGTATGGTACAGCGTACCCTCCCGCTCCACCGTCTCGATGATCTCCACGCCAGTCTTGGGCGGCTCGATGCGGTGTGCCACCTCATGTGCTTCGACTGCCTCTGGTGGGGCTATCTGAGGACCCAAAGCCTCTTTCACCAATTGCACAATCTCATCGCGCACAGCCTCGCTGGTCTCCGACTCCTGACGGATGTAGATGCGGGTTCCTTCCAAAGCGTAGGGCGGGTCATCTCCCTCAGGCACGTTTAGGCGGATGATGTTACGGCCCCGGCTCTTCAGTACATCCGCATCGACCTCAAGTGGTGGGGTGATGGCGCGCTTGATTTCGGTGAGTAACGTGGCGATTGCCTGTTCAGGCGCATCTACACCCTTGGGTGGAGTCTTTAGGTTCGGTCCTACGCCGACAAAAATCGTGCCGCCCTTTGTATTCGCAAAAGCCACTACATCACATAGGATAGCGCGCAGATGACCACCTTTTCTTTCCATGGAGTCGTGAAAAGATTGGACAATGTTGGGCCCTTGGGCACGGGCAGCCTCAACATAATCAAACGGGGCTTGGGCACGACGGTAAGGTCGCGTGCGAGTGAAATCATCGCCTAAGAAAACGGCTTTGATGGCTTCGAAAGTGGGTTCGGGCAGCAAGATCTCCGTAGCCCGGTCACCGATGCCAAGTTTGTTCCGATCCAGCGGGTCGGCACGTAAGCGATGAGCATCCGAGCCTTGGATACAATGCATCCGGCGAGGATACTCGGGTTTGGAGCCGTTATAGAAGGCAGCGATAGTGCGTCGTCCTTTTGTTTCCAAATCAGTGGTCTCTAAGGCGTGCAAGTGGGGGTCCTGAGTGTAGGCAATTTTCGTCTGGCCGCCGTAGCCGAAGCCGCGCATCGCAACGCCATGGGCAGAATTGACGTGGGCAGCGATAACGAGACCTCCCGCCGCGTCTACCACCCGATATGCGGTGAGCACGTCTGTAGTAGCACCCACTTCTGTAGAGCCCTCATCGAGTTTGTCCGGTGGCACACGCAACTCCAGGAGAAGGTGCTCTAACAGACGCACAGGTGTCTTTTCCGAGAAAATACCGAGAATGTGAAAACCCAAGGTGGCCGTGAATTCAAATCCGGGCAGTACCAGGATTTTCCTCAAGAGCCGCCGGTATTCTTCCAACATCTCCTTCTCAGAGGGATTCAGGCGCCCCAGGCGCTCGAGCAACTCGAGTGCCTCGATCTGGCGTTGCATGCTGGCATAGCCCGCCACCGAATTGTGATCAGTGAAGGCGATGATATCCAGTTCCTGCTCCTCTGCCACCTCCAGCATTTGCAAGTAAGTAACATCTGGCTCCTCGTATTCACGAGACGCGGCGGTGTGTAGATGCAGATCAACACGGTACCATCGCATTGCTTTACTAGGTTTGTCTTTTGGCACTTTTTGACCTGCTCGCTCTCTTGCTTTGTGCTTTTGGGCCCGTGCCATCCGTCAGCGCGGCCGCTAGCACCTCATCCACTGTGTCTACGAGCACAAAGTTCATTTCTTTGCGGATATCTTCGGGCAATTCCTCCAGATCGGGCGCGTTACGTTTTGGCAAGATAACCGTGGTTAACCCTGCTCGCCTGGCGGCCAATACCTTCTCTTTCACACCGCCAACTGGCAACACCTGCCCGCGCAAGGTAATTTCACCGGTCATCCCTACATCCGAGCGCACAGGCCGGTTACTCAGGAGAGAAACCAATGCGGTGGCCATTGTGACGCCTGCTGATGGACCGTCTTTGGGAATGGCCCCTGCTGGGATGTGCAGGTGGAGATCGTTGTGCTCAAAAAAGGTCTTATCAATGCCCAGCGTTTCTGCCTTGGAGCGCACGTAACTTAGGGCTGCTTCAGCGGACTCTTTCATCACGTCGCCCAGTTGCCCGGTGATGGTAAACGCCTTCTTTCCGGGCATCTTGGTGGCTTCGACGAAAAGGATGTCTCCGCCAGTCTCAGTCCAGGCCAATCCAGTGGCCACGCCCGGTATCTCCGTGCGTTCAGCTGCCTCGAAGAAAAAGCGCGGCCGACCCAGATATTCTGCGACCAATTCTGGGGTGACGATTACCTTCTCTTGTATCTCACCTGCTGCGATTTTGGTGGCCACTTTGCGACAGATAGCACCGATCTGCCGTTCCAAGTTGCGCACACCGGCCTCTCGAGTGTAGTCGCGGATGATCTTGCGCAGGGCCTCGACGGTGAATTCAATCTCGCTCTCTTTCAGCACGTTCTCCTTGCGCTGGCGGGGGATGAGGTAGCCCTGGGCGATTTTAATCTTCTCTTCCTCGGTATACCCGGAGAGTTGCAGGATCTCCATCCGATCTCGCAACGCAGGTGGGATAGGGTCGAGCAGGTTCGCCGTGCAGATAAACATCACCTCCGAGAGATCGAATGGCACGTCTAGATAATGATCGCGGAACTCGCGGTTCTGCTCCGGGTCTAACACTTCCAGCAGAGCAGACGACGGGTCACCTCGCCAGTCTGTGCCGATTTTGTCCACTTCGTCCAACATGAAGACAGGATTTTTGGATTCCACGCGCTTGAGAGCCTGGATGATGCGGCCTGGCATAGCACCGATATAAGTGCGTCGGTGACCACGGATCTCGGCCTCGTCTCGCATCCCACCCAACGACTGGCGCACGAACTTGCGCCCCAGCGCCCTGGCGATGGACAGGCCCAGCGAAGTCTTACCGGTGCCAGGCGGCCCCACAAAGCATAAGATTACACCCTCGCGCTGCCGGCGGATGTAGTCCTCGCGCACGTCCTCCTCCACCGTCTCCCCTTCGACAGCGAGGCGCTCTTTCTTGAGTTTGCGCACAGCCAGGTATTCCAAAATGCGGTCTTTGATTTTCTCGAGGTTGTAGTGATCCTCGTCGAGCACCTGACGTGCCCGGTTGATATCCAGGTTATCCGGCGTGGATTTGTTCCAGGGCAGACTCACCAACCAGTCCAAATAAGTCTTGATCACGGAGTATTCGGCCGCGGCGGGCGGCATTTTGGATAGCCGGTCTAATTCGCGCCGTGCCTCCTTATCCGCCTCAGGAGGCATGCCCGCTTCCTCTATGCGCCGGCGTAGTTCGTTTATTTCCGCCTGCTGCTCATCAGCCTCCCCCAGCTCCTTCTGAATGGCTTTCATCTGCTCGCGCAGGATGTACTCGCGTTGAGCTTTTTCCAACTCCGATTGGGCTCGTTCCTGGATTTTTTTACCGAGTTCCAACACCTCCAACTCGCGGTTCATCACGCCGGTCAATTTTTCCAATTTGGCTTTAACGCTATCCATTTCGAGTATTTGCTGGGCATCGTTCATTTCCATGCGCACGTAGGAGGCCAACAAATAGACGAGTTGCCGCGGATCCGTGATGCTCAACGTAGCCATAGTTAATTCTTCAGGCATATAAGGCATGAGTTGAGCCATGCGTCGGAACAGTTCTACTGCATTGCGCATAAGGGCTTCGACTTCGACGCCCTCTTCCGCGCGGTCTGGAATGACCTCGATACGCGCCTTGAAGTAAGGCTCGGACTGGACAAATTCCGTAAGGCGAATCCGTTCGATGCCCTGGATAAACAAGCGGATAGTTCCATCGGGCGCTTTGGCATAGCGATTGATGACCGCGACGGAGCCCACGTGGTACATATCATCTGGGCCCGGTTCCTCTTTGTTGGGATCCTTGAGGGCCACTAATCCTACCAATCGGTCTCCAACCACTACGTCGTCCACCAGACGTACTGAACGAGGCTGCCCAACGATGAGGGGCAGCAAAATGGGTATTGGATACACAACGGTATTCTTTAAAGGCAGAATAGGCAAAACGGACGGGATACTAGGTATCTCGCTCGTGCCTTCCGGCGCTGAAGATTTCACCTGTTCCTGTGGGTTATCGCTTAATGCGAACAACTTCATACCAGGAACCTCCATAGCAAAGTTTTTGTCAGTATGGGCTTGTCACCCGTTTTCCTTGAGGTGAGACTCATTCCCCCTGGTCCCCCAGTGTAATGGGCACCTTTGTGGGGCGCCTCTGCTTGGGGATGGCGATGGTCAGGAAGCCATTATCGTAGGTGGCGACGGCATCTTCCGGCTCTTGGTCCCAGGGCAGATACACCTCAATATGAAACGGACCGTATGGTATCTCCATTCGCTGATATGTGAGTTTAGCCTCAGGGTCCTCTCGGTAGCCCTCAACCGTAAGCACGCGCTTGTCCAACGAGATGGCGAAATCCTCCTCATGCATACCAGCCACTTCGATGCGGACCATCAGATGACTATCGGTCTCGTAAACATCCGTAGGAGGATGCCAGATACGCGGTCTCCGTCTCGAGCGCCACTCATGAGGCGTACTAAACCCAAATGTCCAGCGGATGACTGAGAATTCATCCTCGCTCTGAAGCAATAATTTTTCCGTCTCCATCTTTGTCTGCGCACCCCTTTGTTCACGACTCAATAATATTGTAGCACAAGTATGCATCTCCCTCAAACCACCAGGCACTACTTGTATTAGAATTTTATTAGTTTCTCCAGTGCGAAAAGAGTAAATAGGGTAGGTTCGAGAAGTTTGACAGGCCTCATCTTTGAGGATAATATAGCTATACTTTCCCCAAAGGGGTGTGGCGCGAACTAGTGTCTAGGAGAACAAAAGACCAGCAAAGCCTGATATCCAACAATTTGGGACAACAACTCCTTTACCGATTGGTCGTGATCGTTGCTTCTATCGCTCGCTCTCTTCCACCTTCGTTCTGCTATGCGGTGGCTACGCTTTTGGCAGATGCTGCTTTCGCGATATGGCATTCTAAAAGAGTCATTACGATTGAAAACATGCGTCACGTCTTGGGCGCCGATGCATCCGAAGAGAAGGTTCGGCGCACCGCGCGCAGAGCCTATCGCAACTATACCCGCCTGATCGCCGACATGTTGCTTATGCCCGGCATGAGCAGCGAAGACCTAGAAGCGAGACTGAAAACCAATGCCTGGGAGATAGTCGAGAGCGCACTGGCGAGCGGCAAGGGTGTTCTTTTGGTCAGCGGCCATTTTGGACACCCTATGATAGCAGGGCTTCTCCTGGCCAGTCGGGGCTATAAGGTCAACGTCATTGCAGAGATGCACAGTATCCTCGGCATCAATGCCGTCGTTCGAAGATACCATGCCAACTGGGGGCTGTGCCCCATTCCGATGGAATATGGCCTGAAACAGGTATATAGGGCATTGCGAAACAACGAACTGGTTGCCGTTATCATCGATCGACCTGTTCTCGATGAACCCAACGGCGTGCCGATAATGCTGTTTGGCCAGCAAACCTACTGGCCTGCCGGGTGTGCTACGCTCTCCCTCCGCACGGGTGCGAAGATCCTGGTAGGCTATGTGGCGCGGGAGCCGGATGATGCTTTTCAGTGCACCGTACGATTGCTTGATAGGCCATCAACAACAGGCAATCCAGAGACTGATGTACAGGCGATCACCCAAGAAATTGCCAATATCCTGGAAGAAGGCATCCGTCGCTACCCTGATCAATGGTTTATGTTCCGCCGCACTTGGCACGGCGGGTGAGGTGCAGTATCTGTGGGTCAATCCAAGGCCGTTTACTATATCTACCGACTGGCAGGATTTTTAGTCCCCCACATCCCTCCACGCGTAGGATACTGGCTCTTTGCTCGACTGGGAGACCTCTGTTATTATTTCAGCAGAAATGCACGGGCCAATGTGGTGGACAACCTACATCACGTCCTGGGACCTGAAGCAAGTCGCCAGCACATCCAGCAAGTGGCACGGGAAATCTTTCGTAACCAAGGCCGCAATTACTACGATTTATTTCGCCTGCCCACCCTTTCTCTCTCTAAGATACAATCGCTAGTCGCTGTCCACGGCATCGAACACGTTACGAAAGCACTGGATGCAAAGCAGGGTGTGATATTGGTGACACTCCATTTCGGCAACCTGGATGTAGTAGGACAGATACTCGGCATCTATGGGATAAAGGTTACCGCTCCGGCGGAGCATCTATATCCTCCCGAACTTTTCCGATATGTTTGTGAATTGCGCTCTTTCTTCGGGCTCAAATTGGTGCCTGCAGATTCCTACATGCGGCCGCTGCTGCGTGCGTTGCGCAACAGTGAAGTGGTCGGCATAGCCGCAGACCGCAACCTAAACCAGAGGGGGACTTGGGTGGAGTTTTTTGGCGAGCCCGCCCTCTTGCCCGATGGCCATGTTCGGCTGGCGATGCGCACTGGTGCAAAGATCGTGGTGGCCCTGAGCCGACGCAAATCCGACAATACCTTCGATGCCACAATCGAGCCGTTGACCGACTGGGTGCAGACTGGCAATTTGGAAGAGGATATACAGGCGAACATAAAGGGTATGGTTACTATCCTGGAGCGCTACCTTCGCCGAGACCCCGACCAATGGGTTATGTTCCAGCCGGTATGGAAAGTTGGCAAAAACCCAACTAAGGAGCCGAACAATGGAGGCTGAACGCTGGGGCAAGGCTGACCTGCATATCCATAGCGCTGCCGGTGACGGCATAGCGAGCCCCGCCGAGATATTGGAATATGTTGAATATCACACCGATCTCGATTTGATTGCCATCACCGACCATGACAACCTCTCTGGCAGCATGGAGGCGCGTGAGCTCGCGGCGCGCAAGGGTTATCGCGTCCAAGTCGTTATCGGCAGTGAAGTCACCACCACTGGCGGCCATCTGCTTTGCTATGGCATAGAAGAACGTATTCCGATGCTGCGCTCACTCTCCTATGTAGTCAAACTAGTACACGAGCGTGGGGGTTTCGTGATCGTTCCCCATCCGATGAGTTGGCTCACCATCAGCGTGGGCGAGAGGGCCCTCAGAAAGGCCCAGGCGAGCGAGACAGACGGCCTCTACTTTGATGGGCTGGAAGTGATCAATCCTGCTCTTGCTGGGCGCGTTACTTACTCGCGGCTGCTCCAACTCAACCGCCAGGTGTTGCGCTTAGCCGAATGCGCAGGCAGTGACAGCCACAGCCTCGATTTCCTGGGCACAGTCTACACTCGTTTTCCTGGTTGCACCGTTGAGGATTTCCGCCATGCGCTTCACAACCGCACTACCAAGGCTATGGGCGATTTCTGGGGATTGGAAGAATACCGACAACTATCCAAGATAGCCGGTCGTCAGATGTTCCGTAGTTTAATCCTTGTGCCTGGACAGCATGTACAGCGCGCTTTATACTCCCTCCTTCACAGGCGGGCCCAATGAAAATCGCTCTGGTCTCCCCTTATGATTACCCGTATCCCGGTGGCGTTACGGAGCACATATCTCACCTGGATCGGATCTTCCGTAACTGGGGTCACGAGGTGAAGATCATCGCCCCTTGCACCGCTGAGGCTGGTGAAGGAAGCGAAGACCTTATTAAGATAAGCGATAACGTTGTTCGCTTGCCATTTAGCGGGTCTATTTCGCGGGTGTCGCTTTCACCAAGCGTTTACCGACGGGTCAAGAAGATTCTGCAGCGCGAGAGGTTCGATATCGTGCATTTGCATGAGCCCATGATGCCCGCGGTACCCCTAATGACCTTATATCACTCGAAAAGTATCAACGTTGGCACGTTCCACGCCTATCGGGAGTCGCATTTTATCTTCGAGGCTGCGCAGCCGATTTTACAACGGCTGATGGACAAACTGCATGGAAAGATCGCCGTCTCGATGGCTTCATTGGAGTATATCAGCCGATATTTCCCCGGCGACTATGTGATTATTCCCAATGGCGTTGATGTACAGCGCTTCGGTGCCCCCGATATTCAACCCATTGAGCGTTTTAACGATGGGCGGCCTAACATCCTCTTCGTGGGCCGGCTGGAGAAACGCAAGGGATTCCGCTACTTACTGCAAGCCTATCCCTATGTCAAACAGGCTGTCCCAGAAGTGCGCCTGCTGGTCGTGGGCGCGTACACCAAAGAGGATAAAGAACCCTTCGTT
Organism: Chloroflexota bacterium; assembly: GCA_014360825.1. NCBI lineage: Bacteria > Bacillati > Chloroflexota > Chloroflexota bacterium. Next base: position 95,677 of record JACIWT010000007.1, read on the forward strand.
CGTGAGGCCCGGCGGCTTAACTTGCGAGGTATCCATTTCATAGGGCGGGTCTCGGCGGCAGAACTACCTCGCTGGTACCGCTCTTGCGACATCTTCTGTGCTCCTTCCACCGGCTTCGAAAGTTTCGGCATCGTTTTACTGGAGGCGATGGCTGCGGGGAAGCCTATCGTCGCCTCCAGTATTGCAGGCTACCGCACGGTTATGGAAGATGAGGTGGAGGGCCTGTTTGTCGAGCCGGAGAACGAGCGCGATTTAGCCGATAAATTGATTGCCTTGTTAAAAGACCCCGCTCGGAGAAGGCTTATGGGCGAGCGCGGCCGACAGAAAGCCGCAGCCTATTCGTGGGAGCGAGTGGGTGCGCAGGTAATGGACTATTACAATTCGCTTTTAGATAGATGGGGGAAAAGCGCGCATGCTGAGTGAGAGACTACGACGCTGGAGCCAGCGGTTCATCACTCCAATGGCAGTGACAATTGGCAAACTGGGCCTTTCCCCGAACATGTTAACAATCCTGGGGTTCCTCCTGAATATGGCAGTAGCCAGCGTGCTGGCCAGTGGTACATTGCGCGCGGGTGGGGTCTTGGTTATATTGGCGAGCCTGTTCGATACTTTGGATGGCGCGGTGGCGCGTGCGACCAACCGCGTGTCGGTATTCGGGGCCTTTTTCGATTCGGTACTGGATCGGTACTCTGAAGCAGCCTTATACTTTGGCCTGCTAGTATGGTATATCAGACTTGGCTTCACAGAAGGGATATTTCTAGTTTACGCGACCCTCATTGGCTCATTCCTCGTCAGTTACACCCGTGCACGTGCCGAGGGTGTGGGCATTGAGTGCCGCGAGGGCTGGTTCACGCGTTTCGAGCGACTGACCGTGCTTATCCTAGGATTGCTCACACTCCAGTTACGTCTGGCTCTCTGGGTACTGGCCATTTGCTCTAATCTGACGGCAGTGCAACGGATATGGCATGTCTGGCAGGCCACTCGTCAGACACAGCAGTAAGGCACTATGGCAACTCTCACGCTCTTGGGTACTGCGGCGGCCATCCCAACTGTTGGCCACGACACCACATTTATGCTGGTGGCTGGCGACGAATCCACAGTGTTGATTGATTGCGGTGGCAGCCCGGCACAGAAACTGGAGGTGGCTGGGCTTGACATTGAGGAACTGGATTACCTGCTATTCACCCATCGCCACACTGACCACGTCTACGGCGTTCCCTTACTATTGCTCAACTTAAGTCTGTTAGGGCGGACGCGACCGCTGCATTTGGCAGGAAGTGCGGAAACCCTGGACGTCGTTCGACAGTTGCTTAGCACGCTTCATTGGGAAGATTGGCCCACGCCGGTGCCTTTGGTTTGGCATGAGGTATTGATGCGTTATGAAGCGCTGATAGCCGACTTGCCTGATCTACGCCTGAGTGCATGCCCAGTACCTCACTTTGATCTTCAAGCCATCGCTATCAAGGTTCTAGACAAGAAATCGGGCGGAGTAATGGTGTACTCCGGCGACACAGGCTTGGCTTCTCGGTTGGCCCGTTTCGCCCGGGGCGCAGACGTCCTAGTCCATGAGGCAACTGGGCATGTAGATGGTGGGCATTCCTCCGCTGCAGAGGCTGGCCAGGTCGCGCAACAGGCAGGGGCAGGTTTATTGGTTCTTGTGCACTACGATGCGCGAGATCAGGACTTGCGCACCCTAGTCCGCGAAGCCGAGGAGGTTTTCGGCGGACGGGTGGAATTGGGGCGCGATTTCGCGGTATATGAATGGTGATATGCGATGGAAGCGATGAATGTTTTGGGGAACACCATAAGGGTCATCAGGGGATTCCCCTTCATGGCAGGATGAAGAAGTGGGTTACAGAGATGGCATATCAGGGCGACTCTTACTCCTCTCTCGAGCGACGCTTGCTCTGGCCAATACGCAGCGAATTGATGCGCTTCTGGCATCCCTTGGTACGCATTTTGGCTCGCCTCGGTATATCACCCAATGTGGTTTCGTTGTCTCAGATCCCTGCCGGTTTGAGCGTAGTGTGGCTCATCCCAAAACACCCTCGCCTGGCGCTTGCCCTATATGTGATTACCCTCGCGATGGATGGATTGGACGGCGCACTGGCACGACACACAGGCCAGGTCTCCCCGTTCGGTGCACTGATAGACCAATTTTCGGACCATGTCCGCGAGATGATCGTCGTCCTGGGTTTGGTCTGGCTGGGAGCATTACACCCGCTTTTGGGCGGGCTCTTCCCATTCCTGTTGCTCTGTTTTAACCTAACCATTGCCCTCTGCAATCTCTATCAGGTGCCTATCCCACTGGCATTGAAACATTACCTGACCATGTACCCCGGGCTGTTCCTTTATCTGTGGTTCGATATCAATGTGATGAACATTGCTGTGAGCATTAGCGTGTTATTGATGTGCGTAGTAATCATTCAGGGCCTACTGCATTTGCGCGGTGCTCTGACCTAAGCGCGACTATGGCTCGTCGCACCTATAAGCAGGGGACAGAAGCGGGATAGAGTTGCCAAGGTCTATCAATATCTCGAGAACTATTTGCCTGGTCTCTCCCGTCGTTTTCAGATATAATAAGCGTTGATGAAACACTGTGATTTCTGCGACCAGCCTGCTATTTACCGCTGTGCTCAGAGCGGACGCTACCTCTGTGTGAGCCATGCTCGTATTGACGTCGTCGCCCCAGAGGACGGAGACAAAGCACGTCCTCTACCAGTGCGACCGGCTGAACCTGGCGATCGCGAGGCATTGTATGCGCTGGCCATGCACTTCTGGGGGGAAACCGAGGTAGATGCCCTTGGGCAGCGATACGACTTGCTTTCCTTGCCAGCCTTTGTTGCGTGCGTGGGCGATAACGTGGTAGGAGCCCTCTCTTATGCAGTGGAAGATGACCGGCTGCACATTGTTGCCCTTCACATCCTGCCCGACTATCAGGGCTCCGGCACAGGCCACGCCTTAGTTCAAGAAGCCATTGCACAGGCTAAGCGTGAGGGCTTAGCACGGGTTGTGCTCGTTACCACGAATGACAACCTGCCGGCGCTATACTTTTATCAACGCTTGGGCTTCCTTCTCGTTGGTTTGGTACCAGGCGCATTGGTGCACCTACACGGTAGGGAAGAGCCGGGCATGGCAGGCATCCCTGTCCGCGATGAAGTTCAATTGGAACTACCTTTGCGCACGGAGTAAACATGGCAGCGGATCTGATCTTGCGCCGCGGACACATCTACACGATGGATCATAAGCTGCCTTACGCTGAGGCTGTGGCCATCGCAAGGAATCGCATTTTGGCTGTCGGGACGGAAGCGGAGATAGGAGCCTTGTCTGCTCCCGGCACACGAATCATAGATTTGACTGGGCGTGCGGTTATCCCCGGCCTGATTGATGCCCACGTCCATTTTGGCTGGTGGGCTCAAAGATGCCAACGCATAGATCTGCGCAATGCATCCTCAATGCAGGAGTGTCTGGGACGTGTGGCAGCACGGGTAGCGATAACACCAAGCGGTGAATGGCTGCGAGGGGATGGCTGGGATCGTAATCTCTGGTCAGATAGTCCCTTTCCAGATCGTTTTGCATTGGACAAAGTGGCTCCAGAACACCCCGTAGCCCTCTGCAGCAAAGATGGGCATTGCTTATGGGTGAACACGCAGGCTCTTGCTATCCTGGGCATCGGTCCCGATACTCCTGACCCGGCCGGTGGCGAGATCGTCCGCGACCCGCAGACCGGCATGCCCACTGGCATTTTGAAAGAAACGGCACAAAACCTAGTAACCGATCATCTGCCCAAACCAGATTTGCCCACCTACGAGGCTATCCTACGCCAGGCCATCTCTGAGGTCCACCGTCTGGGTATCACTTCGGTGCATGTTCCTGAGGGAACCGAAGAGTTCGCAGCATACCAGTCGCTACGAAACAAGGGCGGACTTCGCCTCCGCATTTATATGATGCTCCCTGTCCAGTCGCTTGAGCAGGCTATCGGAGTGGGTCTGCGCACTGGTTTCGGTGATGAAATGTTGCGCGTGGGTCCAATCAAAATCTTTGCTGACGGGGCTCTCGGATCGCGCACTGCGGATATGTTGGAACCTTATAGCAATGAACCCTACAACTGTGGTATAGAGGTCACCGCCACTGAAGAACTGCGCCAACTCGTTCGGCGTGCCAATGCCGCTGGTTTGACCGTCGCGATTCATGCTATTGGCGATCGCGCCAACCGCCGCGCGATAGACGTGCTATCGGAAATCCATGCCGAGGGATTGGACAAAGGTCTGCGTAACCGCATTGAGCACTTGCAATTGCTCACTCCCGAGGATTTGCCCCGGCTGGCTACATGCGGTGCCATTGCCTCGATGCAGCCTATCCATGCCACATCTGATATGGAGATAGCGGACCGCTATTGGGGAAAGCGGGCGCGCTATGCTTATGCCTGGCGCAGCGTGCTCGACGCCGGGGGGCGGCTGGCCTTTGGATCCGATAGCCCTGTCGAGAGCATCAATCCTTTTCTGGGCATCTACGCGGCGGTTACACGACGCCGTGCCGATGGCACACCGAGGGATGGCTGGTACCCCCAGGAATGTATCAGTGTCGAGGAAGCAGTTCGCGCTTACACGTTAGGAGCAGCCTTTGCCTCAGGCGAAGAACAGATAAAGGGGTCTATCACACCAGGAAAGTTAGCCGATTTGGTGGTTCTCTCCGATAATATTTTCGTCTCTAAACCAGATCGGATGCTCGAAACGTTGCCAGTACTGACGATTTTCGATGGCTGCGTGGTGTTTGAACAATAAAAATACAGTGGGGAGGAAGCGATGGATTTCCTAAATCTATTGTGGCTATTCTTTATCTTGTCGGCGTTAGTACCGGCCATACAGCGCTGGATACTCGTCACCAAGCGCCAGATGGCCATCCACGCCCTGGAACGAAAGCGCAAGTCCCGCGTGATTACGATGATTCACCGGCAGGAGACTATGAGTATCCTGGGGATTCCCATCAGCCGATACATTGACATCGAAGACTCAGAGCAAGTATTACGCGCTATCCGGCTGACTGACGAAAACGTGCCCATTGATCTGGTATTGCACACGCCAGGTGGTCTGGTCCTGGCTGCGGAGCAGATCGCCTGTGCCCTGAACCGTCATAAGGCCAAGGTGACGGTTTTCGTCCCCCACTACGCTATGTCTGGTGGCACATTAGTGGCCTTGGCCGCTGACGAGATTGTGATGGACCCCAACGCTGTACTGGGGCCGGTGGATCCCCAATTAGGCACGCCTGGTGGCGCATATTACCCAGCCGCCTCGGTGCTCGCTGCACTGAAACAGGAGAACCCCAACCGCGATGACCAGACCCTCATCCTAGGTGATGTGGCGAAAAAGGCTATCCAGCAGGTGTACAATACTGTCTTCAATTTACTCCGAGATAACTTGCCCGAAGAAACTGCCAAGAAAATCGCTGGATTGTTGAGCGATGGCACCTGGACTCATGACTACCCCATCTCTGTAGAGGAAGCACGGGGCATGGGCTTGCCTGTTACTGAGGATATGCCCAGGGAGATCTACGAACTGATGGATCTCTATCCGCAGGCCGGTCCACGGCGACCATCGGTCGAGTTCATTCCCCAACCATATCGACCCGTACCCCCTGCACGCAGAAACGGAGAGTCTGTGTAGTATGGTTGGCGGAAAGTACCCTAGCGCACATTTGCGCACCAGTGCGGATTCTGCGCAACAAGAAAGAGGCCCTGGGCGCCATGCCCAGGGCCTCTCGTACTCCTTTTTCAGTCTAATTCGGATGCGCGTTTTTTGAAGCGATAAGTGATACGGCCGCGCATCGGATCATAGGGCGAAAGTTCTACCAGGACCCGATCGCCGAGCAACACCTTGATGTAGTTCTTCCGCATCCGGCCGGAAATATAGGCCAACACCTGTTGACCGTTGTCCAACTCCACACGGAAGGTAGCGTTGGGCAAAGCCTCGGTGATAGTGCCCTGAACCTCTATTTTTTCTTGACTCTCTTTCTTGACCAAAACTCTGCTACTCCTCTTTGATATCGATGCTTGAAGGTTAGGATAGATAATCCCTCAACTGGCGGCTACGGCTAGGGTGTCTGAGCCGGTTCAACGCTTCGCGTTCAATCTGGCGGATACGCTCGCGTGTCAGGCCAAATTTCTCCCCTACCTCTTTTAGGGTATACGAGCGCCCATCCTGAAGCCCGAACCGCAGTCGCAAAATGCGCGCTTCGCGAGGGCTTAAGGTGCTCAACACCTCTTCTAGTTTCTCGGCCAGTAGGTTCTGTGTGGCCATATCGGTGGGTGTAGGCGAATCCTCATCCTCGATGAACTCACCCAGTTCGCTATCTTCCTCCTCGCCAACTGGTTTCTCCAAAGAGAGTGGCCGACGCGAGACCCTCAAGAGCCATCGCACTTTCGTGGGTTCGATGCCCATTTCCTCTGCTATCTCGACCGGCGTAGGCCGTCGTCCTGCATCCTGCTCCAATTGTTGTGCGGTGCGATATACCTTGCGGATACGGTCACCTACGTGGGAGGGCAAACGGATGATACGCCCCTGTTCGGCCAATGCGCGGGTGATGGACTGGCGAATCCACCACGTGGCGTAAGTACTGAATTTGCAGCCGCGGTGGTAGTCAAATTTCTCCACCGCTTTCATCAGGCCAAGGTTGCCTTCTTGGATCAAATCGAGGAAAGGCACACCCTGGCCCATATATCGTTTGGCAATACTGACCACCAAGCGGGTGTTAGCCTTGATGAGATGCGCCCGAGCCGCTTCACCCAACTCAACTTCGCGTTGCAATCTTTCCCGCGTTTGCGGATCCAGGCTGGAAATTCCCTTGGAAGCACGCAGTTGGTTATCGCGGTTCAGGCGCCGAGCAGCACTTCTACCCCGCTCTAGTTGCTTGGCTAACCGGATTTCCTCTTCAGGCGTCAGCAAAGGAACGCTGGCCATTTCCTTCAAGTAGAGACTGATCGTGTCGTCGCTGCCGATGCTACTGAGATCGAAGGCTTCCTCCTGCAACTCTACCTCGGCAGACTCCATCTCCTCGGTTAACTCTTCCTCTTTTTGCTCGCCATCATCGAAGATAATCTCAATGCCTTCGCTATACAAATACATGAACAAGTCTTCTAACTGGGGCAGATTCTTTTCCGCCTCAGGGAAAGCCTCCAAGACATCTTCGAAGGTCAGGTAACCCTGCTCTTCGGCTTTGTCGAGGAGTTCGCGTGTAGGGTTAAGGGTTTTTTCCTTCTCCGTTGTCATGTTGGCAATATCACCACCTAACGTGCGTTTGCGTCTTAGTTGAACGGCAGAGGGCGAAACTGTGGGTTGAGGACTACAGTCCCGCGAAACATGCCCTGCGCTGTTCTCTTGTAGATTCAGCCAAAGTTCTCGTATCTTATCTCTCATCACAGCAGTGTTAATGCCATCCTCTCTTCCTGATTCTCTCGCACGGCTTGCTTTGTCGAAACACGTCGGCTACCGGCTAAAATTGATACGCAAAAATAAACCGCCGCGGTTCGGCGGAGGCGTATACTTAGGTAAGATCGCGCTAAAACAATGAATAGCTTGTATCGCTATCGCGTCATCCTCCTTAACGTAATACTGCCTAACACCGCCAAACCTCGTTTCCTATACTAATTATATCACATTTTCAATCCTATGTCAACCCCCCGCGTCAAGTCAAATGATAATGTCACCGGGAGGCGCATTCTTTCACCCAGGGCAGACCCAGTTGACGCTTTGGCTGGCTAATGGTAGAATGAAAATGCCTATTGCTCTCTGATTTTCGGAGGTCTGGCTCTCGTATGAACGGGAAACGCGCGGTTCTTTTTGGGTTACTTACCGTCCTTATGGACGTGGCGATGATCATCCTGGGCTTTCTCCTGGCCTACTGGATGCGCCTACTCACCGAGTATCCTGCACCTGTGAACCCTTATCCCTTCCGTTACTACAGTGGCATGTTAGTTGTTCAGATATTCACTTTGCTCGCCACTTTCTTTTTCTATCGCCTTTATCACCCCAAGCGCAGTATGTCCCGCATTGACAAGTTCACCTCCATCTTTTCGGCAGTGTCCATTGGCACTATTATGGCCATGGCCTTCACATCCTTTATCTACAAAAATGAACTGGACTACCCTCGTGCTATGATTCTCTATGCCTGGATACTGACTGTGGTCACTGTCGCCATCGGTCGCCTCACCACCGACCATCTTTGGCAACGTTGGCGCAGGGACAATCCGAGCCGTGTGTTGATCGTGGGCGCTGGTGATGTGGGGCGAATGATCTTGCAGAAGATTCATCAGTCTCCCAATTTGGGCTATGTCTGCGTGGGTTTCGCCGACGATACTCCAGGCCGCACAGAAGTGGCGGGTGTGCCAATCCTGGGGCGTACCAGAGAGGTAGGACTCATCATTCGTCAGCACGATGTGCACGACGTCATTATAGGCCTGCCCGAGGCCAGCCATGAAGATATCCTCGAAATCATCTCTCAATGCGAAGGGGCCCGCGTTGGCGTCCGTGTGTTTCCCGACTTATTCCAGATCATGGCCTCCGAAGTGAGCATTGACGATATGAGTGGGTTACCCCTATTGTCGGTGCGCGATGTGGCCATGCGTGGCTGGCGGCTGACTATCAAACGGGCGATGGATGTCATCATCAGCGGGCTCTTTCTTATTTTCGCTTCTCCGCTTATGCTGTTTTTGGCTCTATTGATCAAACTGGATTCACCCGGTCCAGTTTTTTATAGCCAAGAACGCATGGGGTTGGATGCAAAGCCTTTTCCTATGCTCAAGTTCCGTTCCATGCGTGTGGGCGCGGAAGACGAGACCGGTCCAGTATGGGCCACAAAAGACGATCCACGCCGTACACGAGTGGGCTCCTTTTTGCGCCGTTATTCCCTCGATGAGTTGCCGCAGTTCATCAATGTGCTTCTGGGTGACATGAGTTTGGTTGGTCCTCGGCCCGAGCGTCCTATTTTCGTGGAACAATTCCGCCAAGTGGTACCGCGTTACATGGAGCGACACAAGGAAAAGGCCGGTCTGACCGGGTGGGCCCAGGTCAATGGGTTGCGCGGAGATACCTCCATCATCGAGCGTACCAAGTACGACCTCTGGTACATCGAGAACTGGTCCCTAGCCCTCGACATCAAGATCATGTTGAAGACACTCGCTGCCCTCTTCCGAGGCAAGAATGCCTACTAAACTTATTCTCTCTAGTTATTAGGTCTTAAGGAGAGGGCCGCATTCGCGGCTGTGTTAGACTTTCGCTAGAGTTTATTCTCACCCTCTTGACTTAGTGGTTAGTTCGTGGTATGATTTTAGCACTCGATACAATTGAGTGCCAATGAACTTTCGAAATGTTATCTGATATATTATGGACGAGTTGACGGCCCGAAGAGAAAAGATCCTGTGCATTGTGATCAGCGAGTACGTGGAGACGGCCAAGCCGGTAGGCTCTGCCACCATCGTTGAGAACTACGATCTGGGAGTGAGTCCCGCTACGGTGCGTAATGAACTATCCTATCTCACCGAGCAGGGCTATCTCTCCCAACCTCACACATCTGCAGGCCGCGTGCCCACTGAGAAGGGCTATCGCTACTTTGTCGAGAGGCTGATGGAGGATGCTCAATTGCCTCCAGCGGAACAATTAATGATCCGCCATCAGTTCTATCAGGTGGGCATGGACCTAGAACAGTGGATGAAACTGGCTGCGGCGGTATTGGCTCGCACGGGCCGAGGAGCAGCACTGGTCACCACACCTCGTGCGCCCTATTCCCGCTTGCGCCACATTGAACTGATCTCCGTCAGCGAGAACGCGGGGCTGATGGTGTTGGTGCTACAAGGCGGCATTGTACGCCAGCAGGTGTTATTGCTCACCGACCCCGTTAGCCAGGAAGAACTCAGCCGTTTGTCAAATCGCTTGAATATGGCTCTGGTGAATCAGACTGTCAGTGGTGTAGAGACCTACCTGGAACGATTGTCAACGACGGCATTCAGTCGGCTTGAGGTAGAGGTTCTGCAACGCGTGGCAGAGATCATGAGGGCTGCTGATTCACGCCCTGCTTATGAGGTTTACCATGACGGTTTGGTGCAGACTTTGCAGGAGCCAGAGTTTTCTGAGATTACCCGTGCTCGTCAATTTGTAGAGATCGTTGAGGGTGGGTGGCTCTTGGATGCGATCATGGCCCAGATGGTTCGCCAGAACGGTGTGCACGTGATCATTGGAGGCGAGGGCCGCTGGGCTGAGGTTGGCGATTACAGCATGGTCTTCTCTACTTACGGCCCTGCTGAGGCCAGTGGTATCCTGGGGTTGTTGGGGCCGATGCGCATGTCCTACGGGCGGGCCATTTCTACTGTCCGTTACGTGGCCCGATTGATGAGCGATTTGCTACAGAGCCTGTATGGAGAAACGAAAGCGGAGTAAGGAGGGCTTTGGTACTATGGCCGATCGGGGGAATGGAGGAGACGTTAGCGAGACTGCAGTACCGAAAACTCCCGAGACGGGAGTTTCTGATGCAGACGCTGAAGTTCAGGTGGATCTCAATGCGGCTCTCAAAGCGGCCAAGGAAAAAGCGGATGAATACTTGGACCAGTTACGTCGCACGGCCGCTGATTTCGCCAATTATCGTAAGCGGGTCGAAAAAGAGCGTGAAGAAATCATCCGTTTTGGCAACGTTCTTCTGATGACCAAGTTGTTGCCAGTCCTGGACGATTTGGATCGCGCTTTTGCTACTTTGCCGTCGGATCTGCGCCGATTGACTTGGTTCGATGGCGTCGCCCTGATTGACCGCCGATTGCGGTTGATACTGGAACAAGAAGGTTTGCAGGCAATAGAGTGTTTGGGAAAGCAATTCGATCCTACGGAGCACGAAGCGGTTCTCTATGAGGAGACAACTGAAGTGCCCGATGGCCAGATATTGGCCGAACTGCAAAGAGGCTACAAAGCGGGCGATCGGGTGATTCGACCAGCATTGGTCAAGGTCGCGAAAGCACCTGCAGCGTCCCAAAGGGACTCTGCTGTTGCAGGGCCGGACGCCACCATCGCGGAGACTGAACCAGCGAAGGGCTCCAATGAAAGAAAAGCGGGAGGCCCTGCAGAAGATAATGAAAGTTAGAACTGATCTTCACAGGTAGGTAAAGGAGGGTAGTATGGGTAAGATTATTGGTATAGATTTGGGCACCACCTTTTCCGTGATGGCTGTCATGGAGGGTGGTGAACCGGTTGTCATACCGAACTCGGAGGGTGGGCGCTTGACTCCCTCGGTCGTCGCCGTGAACTCGAAAACGGGCGAGCGATTGGTGGGACAAGTGGCGCGGCGTCAAGCTATTACCAACCCAGAGAACACCATTTTTTCTATCAAGCGTTTTATGGGACGTAAGTACGACGATCCCGAAGTACAGCGCGCCATCAAGCGATTGCCGTACAAGGTGACCGCTGCACCCAATGGCGACGTGCGCGTTTGGATGGGCGGCAGAGAGTATTCCCCACCTGAGATATCGGCTATGATCCTGCAAAAACTGAAGGCCGACGCCGAGGCCTATCTAGGCGAGCCCGTAACGCAGGCAGTTATCACGGTACCTGCCTACTTCAATGATAGCCAGCGTCAGGCTACCAAAGATGCCGGTAAGATCGCGGGGCTCGAAGTCCTACGCATCATTAATGAACCTACGGCATCGTCATTGGCCTACGGCCTTGACAAAAAGAAAGACGAGCAAATCGCCGTTTATGATCTAGGCGGTGGCACGTTTGATATATCCATTCTCGATATCGGCGAAGGCGTATTCGAAGTCAAATCAACGAATGGCGATACGTTCCTAGGAGGTGATGACTTCGACCAACGCATCATCGATTACGTTGCTGATGAGTTCAAGAAAGAACAGGGCATTGATCTGCGTCAGGATCGTATGGCCCTGCAACGACTCAAAGAGGCGGCGGAGAAGGCGAAGATTGAACTCTCCACCATGATGGAGACTGAGATCAATCTGCCTTTCATCACCGCCGACGCCTCGGGCCCTAAGCACCTGCAAATGAAACTCACGCGAGCCAAGTTAGAACAACTGGTAGATGACCTAATCCAGAGGACCATTGAGCCTGTTCGACTCGCGCTACAGGACGCCGGGTACAGTGTGGAGGACATTGATGAGGTCGTACTTGTCGGTGGTCAAACCCGGATGCCCAAGGTACAGGAAGTGGTACGCAACTTCTTCAAACGCGAGCCACACAAGGGTGTGAACCCGGACGAGGTGGTGGCGATTGGCGCAGCCATCCAAGCCGGTGTGCTGGGCGGCGAAGTCAAGGACATTCTCCTCCTAGACGTGACACCACTGACACTGGGTATCGAGACCTTGGGCGGTGTCGCCACACCGCTTATAGAGCGCAACACTACCATTCCAACTCGCAAGAGTCAGATTTTCTCGACGGCCGCCGATGGTCAGACCAGCGTGGAGATCCACGTGGTGCAGGGCGAGCGCCCGATGGCTGCCGACAACAAGACACTGGGGCGTTTTATCCTGGATGGCATTCCTCCTGCTCCACGCGGCATCCCACAAATCGAAGTGACCTTTGACATAGACGCCGACGGCATCCTGCATGTCACCGCCCAGGACAAAGCCACCGGGCGCGCTCAAAACATCACCATCACCGCTTCCAGTGGCTTGTCCAAGGAAGAGGTAGAGCGCATGATCAAGGAAGCCGAGCAACACGCTGCACAGGACCGCAAGCGCAAGGAAGAGGCCGAGGCGCGAAATAATGCGGACGCGATGATCTATCAGGCCGAGAAAACGCTTCGTGAGCTAGGCGATAAGGTGCCCGGGAATTTGAAGAGCGAAGTCGAGGGGAAAGTAGCTGCCGTGCGTTCCGCGTTGCAGGGGCAGGATGTGGATCGCATCCGTTCCACCACCCGCGAACTCAGCGAAACCCTCCAGCGTGTGGGCGCTGTGATGTATCAACAGCCAGGCGGGGGTACTCCACCACCGGGTGGCACGGAGACCCGCGGCAAGCCCAGCGACGAGGGAACAGTGGAAGGCGAGTTCCGCGAAGTATAAATGGCGATCAAGACCCTATAGTTAGAGCTCTTGTAGAGGGATAGGGAGAAAGTCCCCTATCCCTCTTCCGCTTTGCAGCGGCCTACACTTGCGGTATACTAAATATAAGATCGAAGACTGGTCGAGCAACAGGCTGTGAGAATGAGCGGCAAACGCGATTATTACGAAGTTTTAGGGGTGGACCGCCGAGCCAGCACTGATGAGATCAAGCGAGCGTACCGCCGTCTGGCCCTGCAATACCATCCCGACAGAAACAAGAACCCCGAGGCAGAGGAAATCTTTAAGGAGATAGCCGAGGCATACGAGGTGCTCAGCAATCCGGAGAAACGCGCTGTCTATGACCGCTACGGACATAGCGGCCCACTGGACGTATGGGGCGGCTTCGGCGACTTTCGGGACCCGTTCGAGATATTCGAAGAAATCTTTGGCTTTGGCACACGACCTCGGACTGGCCGCCGCGCTGTAGCCGGTGAAGACCGCCGTTACAATCTGACTATTTCCTTCGAAGAGGCTGCCTTCGGAACGGAGAAAGAACTGGAGATCGAGCGCCTCGAACTTTGCGATGAGTGTGGCGGCAGCGGGGCGAAGCCGGGGACACACCCAATCCGCTGTCCCGACTGTAATGGTTCTGGCCAAACGCGCCGCGTACAGCAAACCATTCTGGGTTCTTTTGTCAGCGTGACCACTTGTTCTCGCTGTCAAGGGGAAGGCGAGGTCGTGAGTTCGCCCTGCGATAAATGTCATGGACAGCGGCGTGTGCGCGTTACCCGGCGTATTAGCGTGAAGATTCCGGCTGGAGTGGAGGACGGGACTCGTGTCCGTCTTGCGGGCGAGGGTGATGCAGGTATGTGGGGTGGGCCAGCAGGAGATCTGTACATCTTCCTCCGGGTCAAACCTCACCGCTTCTTCCAACGGCAAAACAACGACATCCTTGTGGAACTGGTCATCAATGTGGCCCAGGCCGCTCTTGGTGATGAGGTGATGGTGCCGACGCTCGACGGGGACCAACCCCTGGTGATCCCAGCTGGCACCCAGAATGGCCAAGTCTTCCGACTGAAAGGTAAGGGCGTGCCCTATCTCCGCCGGAGTGGGCGTGGTGACCAGTTGGTAAGCATACGAGTGGCTACTCCCACTAACTTGACTGATGAGCAGAAGAGGCTTTTCCGAGAACTTTCCAAAACGCTTGGGCGCGAGGTGATCCCTCAGGAGCCAAAAGGCTTCTTCGAGAGGGTGCGCGATGCCTTTGGAGTGTGATCTTTCCGAGTGGCTTGAGATCAGCGTGTCGGTTGACGGTGAAGCAGCAGAGGCTGTCTCACAGGTATTCAACCGCTATGGAGTCGGTGGCGCAGTACTAGAGTTGCGTGTGCTGGATGCGCCCGACGACACTTATTACAGCGTTGCGCCGAAGGGCTCAGTCAAAACATACATACCAGTCGAGGATGAGGACACTCGGCAAAAGATAGAGCGGGCGCTCTGGCTCTTGGGACGCCTTTATCCCCTGCCTGAGCCGCAATTCAAAGTCCTGGCAGCCAGAGATTGGGCAGAGGCTTGGCGGCAGAATTTTGGCCTCCAACGTGTGGGGTGCTCATTTGTTATCAAACCGCCCTGGGAGGCTTACACGCCAGCACCAGGTGAACGCATTATTGAACTGGAACCGGGAATGGCCTTTGGCACAGGCTTGCATCCCTCCACACGCCTTTGCCTGATGGCTCTCGAAGATTACCTATCGCCCGGTGATAGCGCGCTCGACCTGGGCACAGGTTCTGGTATTTTGGCAATCGCTGCGGCACGGCTTGGGGCAAATTCGGTCCTGGCGCTGGATATTGACCCTGTGGCCGTGAATGAGGCTCGTAGTAATATTGAACGTAACGGCGTTAGTCAGCAAGTGAGGCTTTATGTGGGCTCATTAATTCCGCCCGCGAACGCAAAACCTGGCTTTTATGTACCGCAAGGCCAACGCTTCGACTGCGTGGTTGTGAACATCCTTGCGGAGATTATCGCCTCGTTGGCTCCTCGCTTGACTGGCTCTCTGAAGCCTACTGGGCGGATCATCGCTTCCGGCATCATTGAGGAGCGGCTTGACATTGTACTTGACGCCTTTGCAAAATTCGGACTGGCCATTCGAGAGGAGAAACGCGAGCAGGATTGGGTGGCCTTGATCGCCACTCTGCGGTGAGAGAAGAGATTGACCGTGCACCGTTTTTTTGTTCCTCCAGAAAGCCTGCGTGGCGGAAAAGCAGAGATCACCGGACCGCAAGTCCACCAGATACGCAGTGTACTGCGCATGGGTCCGGGCGATCAATTCACGGTGCTCGATGATTCTGGCTGGGAATACCAGGTCGAGATCGAGGGTGTAGATCGAGAGCGTCTTGAGGCCCGTATCCTGAACAAGAAACTGGCCACTTCTGAGCCACGCACGAAGATCACCCTCTATCAAGCAGTGCTGAGGGCGCAGAATTTCGAGTGGGTGTTGCAGAAAGGTACAGAGCTCGGCGTGGTGGAGTTTGTACCCATTATCACGGAGCGTTGCGTGATCTCCGCATTGGATGACGTGAGCGAGTCCAAACTACAACGGTGGCGGCGCATTATCCAAGAGGCTGCCGAACAATCGGGCCGAGGACGTCTGCCCAGGCTGCGGCCCGTGCTCCTTTTTCCCCAAGGGTGTGAACGGGCGCGTCACTCAGATTTGGCACTGATTCCATGGGAAGAGGAGCACAGAACCACATTGCATTCAGTTCTCTCTTCGTACTCCGCCAATTGGCGACCTTTTTCGGTGAGCGTTTTCGTCGGTCCTGAAGGTGGTTTTACCAGAAAAGAGATGGATCATGCCCGGCGTTATGGCATCATCCCGGTGACTATGGGCCCACGTGTGTTGCGGGCCGAGACGGCGGCGATGGCCATGACTGCGGCACTCTTCTACGAGTTCGGCGATTGGGGATGGTAGGCGTGGACAGGATTTATGTGGCGTTTGACATTGAGACGACCGGGCTCGATCCTGACCGCGACGCCATTATCGAAATCGGTGCAGTCCGCTTTAAAGACCACACTCCTCTTGCTACTTGGGAAAGCCTTGTCAATCCGCAGCGCCCTATCCCTTATAAGATCACCTTATTGACTGGCATCACTCAGGAAGATGCGAACTCCGCGCCTTCTTTGACTGCGCTACTGAGTCCCCTGTGCGATTTCGTCCGTGATTACCCGGTGGTAGGTCACAACATTGGCTTTGACCTGTCCTTTCTGCGCAGGCACGGAGTCCTGACGCATAACTTGGCACTGGATACGTTTGAATTGGCGAGCATCCTCGTTCCCAAGGCATCGCGCTACAACCTCGATGTGCTTGCCTCAAAATTGGGTATCACTCTCCCCGTCCGGCATCGCGCCTTGGCTGATGCATTGGCAGCGAAGGATCTTTTTCTGGCTTTGCGCGACCTGGCGATGGAAATGGATTTCGATGCTCTGCAAGAGATCAATCGAATAGGCGTTCGTGCCGATTGGCCGCTGCGATTCTTTTTCAGTGATATTGCTCGTGAACGCGCGCGAGGAGCCTTCTCCGGAGCCAGTATCCGTCGCCAATTGGTGGCCAAAGGCGAACTCGATGATGCGGCGATGGGTCTGGTTCTTGGTGATAGGATCCGCGAGCGGCCACTGGAACCACGAGTGCCCCCGGAGCCTGTGGATGTGGAAGCGTTAGCGTCTATGCTGTCGCCGGGTGGCCTCATGGAGCGCGAATTCCCAGGCTACGAGCACCGTGAACAACAGGTGGAAATGCTGCGCCTCGTCGGGAGGGCATTCAATGAAGGCCAGCAACTTTTGGTCGAAGCGGGCACTGGCACAGGTAAATCAATCGCCTATCTAATTCCAGCCATTTACTTTGCCGTGCAGAATAACGAGCATGTGGTTATCTCCACGAATACCATCAATCTCCAAGATCAACTCTACAACAAGGATATCCCTGATCTCCAGCGCATCCTACCGTTAGATTTCAGAGCAACCCTGCTCAAAGGCCGCGGTAATTATCTTTGTCTGCGTCGTTTCGCCCTCTTTCGACGCCAGGCTACTCTCTCGCCGACCGAGATCCAAGTACTAGCCAAGGTGCTGGCTTGGCTGCCCACCACAGATACGGGGGATCGCGCTGAACTGATGCTTGTCAAAGATGAGCCTGTCGTGTGGAACCAGTTGCAGGCTGAGGCAGACCTTTGTCTAGGCGACCACTGTCCTCATCGCATCGAAGGGCGGTGCTTCTTCGCTCGCGCCCGCCGCCGTGCGGAGGCAGCGCATCTCATTATTGTCAACCACGCCCTCTTACTTTCGGATATGGTGACCGAAAACCGGGTGCTACCCGAATATCGCTACCTGATCGTGGATGAGGCCCATCATCTGGAGGACCAGGCCACAGAGCAACTCAGTTTTTCGGTAGACGAAGTTGGTCTGCGCGCCCTCCTGAGCGCCCTGAGTTCCGATGCTGGGCGGCACGGTTTTTTCGCGGAGATACCGGTGCATTTCCGGGCCAGTTCTGTCGAACCCGCGGTCCAACGTCAATTGGGTTCTCTTCTGGACCAGATGCGAGGTGAAGTGGATCGTGCCAGTACAGCCTTGACTGAACTTTTCGAGCACTTAGGTCTTTTCTTGGATGAGCAGACCGAGAAGAGCGAGGGCGAGACCTACGATCGCCAAATCCGTCTGAACAGTGCCATTCGCATCCAACCCGACTGGTCAGATGTAGAGATGCTATGGGGTAACTTGGATGTGCCACTTTCCAGACTAGAGCGAGGATTGAGCAACCTTTATGAGGGTTTCACCAGCCTGGCGGATGCAGATATACTGGATTATGATGTGCTCTTGCAGGACACCCTTTCTTACCTCCGGCGGATCACTGAGATCCGTGAATCCATGAACGCTATCCTGGCTGAGCCGGATGAGCAGGGTATTTATTGGGCCTCAATCTCGACCACGGATAATTCGATCACCCTCCACGCTGCACCGTTACATGTGGGCGAAGTATTGCGCAAGAACCTTTTTGATAAACGGCGCTGTGTGATACTCACCTCGGCTACGCTGCGCACCGGCGAAGATTTCCGCTATCTACGGGAACGTCTGTCCTTGCAGGAAGCAGAAGAGGCGGCAGTGGGCTCGCCCTTTGATTATCTTTCCTCAACTCTGCTTTATTTACCTACTGACATTCCCGAACCAGGCCAGCAGTATTACCAGAAAAAAGTCGAACAAACATTGATCGAACTCTGCCGCGCCATAGGCGGACGCACGTTGGTACTGTTCACTTCCTATGGGCAATTGAACGAGTGTTATCGGGCCATCAGCCGTCCTCTGGAGGAAGCGGGCATCGTAGTGTATGCTCAGGGCATTGATGGGTCACGCCGGCAATTACTCGATAATTTCAAATCCACGCCAAAGGCTGTGCTCTTGGGCACGCGTAGTTTCTGGGAGGGCATTGATGTAGTAGGTGAGGCCTTGAGTTGCCTGGTTATCGTGCGACTACCGTTCTCTGTGCCCACAGACCCCATTTTCGCTGCCCGCAGCGAAGGTTTCGAGGACCCATTTAGAGAATATTCCGTGCCCGAAACTGTTCTGCGTTTTCGACAAGGTTTCGGCCGGCTGATCCGCAGCCGCACCGACCGTGGCGTAGTGGTAGTGCTGGACAAGCGCTTGCAGAGTAAATCCTACGGCCCGACATTCCTCAAATCGCTCCCCGAATGCACCTTGCGTCGCGGGACGTTAGCCGAACTGCCGTCACTGGCGGCAGAGTGGATCAATAATCGCGACTTGGTGCTCCCTTCAGAAAAAATCTTCGCTGAAGAAGATGATCGGTGGATGTATTGAATGGAGTCACCTTTTGCCAATGTGCCAGGGTTGTTGCGGTATGTGGGTTTGCTCCTCAGCGGAGTGTGTCACCAGATTCCCGAGCGCACATACTTCATCGGCACTCAGCAGTTGCCTCTCTGTGCTCGCTGCACTGGGACTTATCTCAGTGCGCTTTGGACGCTTGGTGTAATGGCGGTATTAGGCCGTGCACGAGCCGCCCGGCTACCACCAGCCCGCGTTTTGGTAGCGCTCATTCTCTTTTTTCTGGTCTGGGGAATTGACGGTTTCAATTCGTATTTGAGTGCCATTGAAGGGCTGCCCCATTTCTGCACGCCGCATAACATTTTTCGCTTGGCAACAGGGATGCTAAATGGCCTCGCGCTGATGCTGATCCTTCTGCCCGTGTTTAATTTTGTTATCTGGCAGAATAGTCTTGATCGCCCAGTTGTAGATGGGTTTGGGGAATTGGTCGGTCTTATTATAGTTGTTGCGGTCGCCAATTCAGTAGTTATCTGGGCTCCGCCTGCCTTCTTCTATCCCTTGGCATTGCTGGAGGCCGTCTCGGTGCTCGTCCTGCTGGGCATGGTAAACAGCGTCCTCTTTGTCATTCTGCGGCGGCTGGAGAACACTATCTCGGGCTGGAGAGAGTTAGCCGTGCCCCTGGCTTTGGGGCTAATGGCTGCAGTGGTGGAATTGTGTGCTATTGCAGCGTTGCGGGCATGGCTGGCCAGCCTGTTGTGACCCGGTCTCGGATACCCAGGCTCTCCATTTCACATCCTTTGCTACCAAACCGAAAATACGGTATAATTTCAGTGGAAACTAGCGGTAGTTTGGAGAAGTTCTTGGGAAGGGGGTGGGTATCCGGACAGAAGTTCGTTTGGCATTGAAAGACAGAGATTCCGATTAAGGAGGCTAAAATGGACTACGGCAAATCGTTTACCTTTTTTACCGAAGATGAGCAGTGGTTAACCAAAATTTGGTCGGTGGTATCCTGACCATCATTCCCATCGTCAATTTTGTGGTGATCGGCTATGTGCTCCAACTGCTCAAGAACGTGCGCGATGGAGTGGAGCGCCCCATGCCCAATTGGGATAACTTCGGCGACTACTTTATGAAGGGCCTGATGGTGGTCATCGCTGTTATCATCTATGCAATCCCCATCATTCTTCTATCTTGCGTAAGTGGGGCTTTCAGTGCTGCCCTCGGAGGCCGTGGCCAAGAAGGGGTTCGTGGCCTGGCTGCTCTGTTTACTTCCGCAGTGGGTTGTCTATCCAGTCTGTGGGGGCTCCTTCTGGCGGTTGTTTTGCCCGCTGCTGTGGTGAAATACGCTGAGGCCGACGAGTTGAGCGCGTTCTTCCGCTTCGGCGATATCTTCTCTTTTATCACCAAAGACCTGGGCACGTACATCATCGTCATCATCCTGAGTTATCTTGCCCATTTCGTCGCTGGCTTTGGCGTTATCCTCTGCTTCGTTGGTGTTATTTTCACCGCTTTCTGGGCGTCATTGGTGCAGGGACATCTCTTGGGGCAACTGGCTCGCCAACACAAAATGGTATGATGTAGTAGAAAGCGAGGTTCCTTTCAGGCGAGGAATGTGCATCCTCGCCTGAACTTTGTATTATTAGAAGGGGGGTGTGGACATGGAACAACAACTGAAGATGGTTGCACAACTCATGGTCATTGCTGCCCGGACTGCCCCTAAGTCAGCTGGTCAGGACTTTGTGGTGACTAAGATCATAGAGGGAGAGGCCTGCCAAGAACTTGGCGAGGCGATGATCCGATTCGGGGAACGAACGGGCAAGCGCAATTTTGACCGAGATGGGAACAACGTGAAGAATTCACCCGTTGTGGTCCTCATCGGGATCAAAGATGCCAAGGCCATGGGGCTCAATTGCAGTGCCTGCGGTGCCGAGAAATGCATCAAGCCCAACACTTTTGAGGGCGAGTTTCAGGGACCGCAATGCGCTTTCCGCCTGTTAGATATGGGCATTGCTCTGGGTTCGGCAGTGAAAACCGCCTCACTACTCAATGTGGACAATCGCATCATGTACCGCGCCGGGGTAGTGGCTCGCGAGATGGGCCTGATTGACGCTGACTACGTGATGGGTATCCCGCTCTCAGCGACGGGTAAGAGCATCTATTTCGACCGTTAGACGCAAAGTTGATAGTTTTTGACAGCCTCTTTGTGTTATAAAAATTACAAAAGCAGTGAATATACGCCTGCAGTGAAGCCCGCCTGCAGGCTGTTGCTATTCCTGAGGGGGTTAGGTGAGCAGAACATCGCGCATTCCCGGCTTCTTTCGGCTCAGCATCGAGGAGCGGCTTGCGAAAGTCCGCGAATTCGCAGATCTCTCCTCAGATGAGGTGGCTCTTTTGGCCACCGGTATGGGCCTGAGCCTCGACCAAGCCGATCACATGATCGAAAACGTCATGGGGACATTTCCCCTCCCTTTGGGCATTGCGGTCAATTTCCTGATTAACGGTCGGGATGTCTTGGTGCCTATGGCGATTGAAGAGCCATCTGTGGTGGCGGGGGCCAGTTACGCCGCCCGATTGGTGCGCGAGGGAGGCGGTTTCCAAACCTCCAGTGACGAGGCCCTCATGATCGGCCAGATCCAGGTCCTGGATTTGACAGATCCTTGGGTTGCTCGCTTCCAGGTGCTTAGGGAAAAAAGTCGCATCCTGGCGTTAGCAAACCAACAGGATCCGATCATCGTCGGGCTTGGCGGTGGGGCGCGGGACCTAGAAGCGCGGGTGCTCTCTGAATCACCGGTAGGCCCCATGCTCATCCTTCACATCCTCTATGATACCCGCGACGCGATGGGTGCCAACACAGTCAATACGGCAGTGGAGGCTGTCGCACCACTGGTGGAAGAAATTACCGGTGGGCGGGTGAACCTGCGCATTCTCTCTAACTTGGCAGACCGACGCCTGGCACGCGCCAAATGCATTGTGCCGGCCAGTTCTCTGGCCCAGGAAGGTTTCAGTGGGACCGAAGTGGTGCGGGGCATCGTGGAGGCTTGGGCATTTGCCGCAACAGACCCTTATCGGGCTGCGACGCACAATAAAGGCATCATGAACGGTATAGATGCTGTGGTCGTCGCCACTGGTAATGATTGGCGGGCTGTTGAGGCCGGAGCGCACGCCTATGCTGCGCGGGGTGGACGTTATACCTCGCTCAGCCACTGGAGCGAGAATTCAGACGGAGACCTGGTAGGCACGCTGGAATTGCCTATGGCTGTGGGTATTGTCGGCGGAGCCACGAGGGTTCACCCCCTGGCTCGCCTGGCGCTCAAGATCATGGGTGTGCAGTCGGCCCGTGACCTGGCCGAGATCATCACCGCTGTGGGCCTGGCTCAAAACTTGGCGGCGCTGCGTGCTCTGGCCACAGAGGGCATACAGCGGGGGCACATGGAGTTACATGCTCGCAATGTGGCCGTCTCGGCTGGTGCTAAAGGTGATCTAATTGACAAAGTGGTGGAGCGCCTGGTCAAAGAGCGAGTCATCCGCTTGGATCGGGCCCAGGAAATCATCCAAGAACTGCAGGGACAACTATGAAGCCCTTACGCGATGTCGGAATTATCGGATACGGAGCCTACGTGCCCCGCTATCGCCTGCCTGCAGCAGAGGTGGCACGCGTGTGGGCAGGCGGTGACGGTGGGTTGCCTGTCCGAGAGAAAGCAGTGACGGGACTCGATGAGGACACGACGACCATGGCTGTCGAGGCGGCGCGAAATGCGTTGCGCCGGGCCGGTATCGCACCTTCGCAGTTGCGAGCGGTATGGGTGGGCACGGAGTCCAAGTCTTATGCGGTCAAGCCGACCTCTACGATTGTCGCCGAGGCTATCGGGGCGACACCCGAGGTGTTGGCTGCTGATTGGGAGTTCGCCTGCAAGGCTGGCACTGAGGCTATGCAGGCGGCCATAGGGTTGGTGGGCTCGGGCATGGCCGATTACGCCATGGTCATCGGCATGGACACGGCGCAGGCTCGCCCCGGCGATGCGCTCGAATACACGGCGGCAGCAGGTGGTGCGGCATATATTCTTGGTCCTAAGGAAGAAAGCCTGGCATATCTTGAGGCATCGTATTCCTACGTCTCCGACACACCAGACTTTTTCCGTAAGCCATACGATCGTTATCCGCAGCACGGGGGCCGGTTCACGGGTGAACCGGCGTATTTCAGACACATTACTGCTGCTGCTCAGGGCCTCATGGAATTGCTGGGCTACAAACCACAGGATTTCGCGGCTGCTGTCTTTCATCAGCCCAACACGAAATTCCCGCAACGAGTGGCTAAGATGCTCGGTTTCTCGGACGATCAGATCAAAACCGGGCTACTTGCGCCTGAAATTGGCAATACTTATGCTGGGTCCGCGTTGATCGGGCTGACGGCTGTGCTGGATGTCGCCGAGCCTGGACAGCGTATCCTGCTCGTATCCTTCGGTTCTGGGGCGGGGAGCGATGCTTTTTCCTGGGTGGTTACGGACGCTATCCACGCCCGACGACATTG
Organism: Chloroflexota bacterium; assembly: GCA_014360825.1. Lineage (NCBI taxonomy): Bacteria > Bacillati > Chloroflexota > Chloroflexota bacterium. The sequence continues at coordinate 119,052 of JACIWT010000007.1, forward strand.
CGCGCCACAGACTCGTGATTACATTGACCGACGCCAGGAAATAGATTACGCCGTTTACGCGCGATATCGAAGAAAGTTGCATTTGGTATGATACTGCCCTCGGGGGACGTTTCGTTGCGTGACGTCAGCATTGTTGGCATCGGACAAACGAAAGTTGCAGAGCACTGGGAGAAATCCATTCGCGATCTAGGTGTGGAAGCCATCCGAGCAGCATTACGTGACGCTGAGTTCGAGACCGCAGACGCTTTATACGTTGGCAATGCCCTGGCAGGTGAATTGGTCGGTCAAGAGCATCTGGCGGCCTTGTTGGCTGACTGGGCTGGATTGCGGGGCATCGAGGCACTCCGCGTCGAGGCGGCAGCAGCATCGGGTGCGGCGGCATTGCACATGGCCTACCTAGCGGTGGCGAGCGGCCTGCATGATATCGTCGTTGTCTGCGGCGTTGAGAAGACTACTGATGTTAGTCCAGAGGCTGTAACCGCCGCCTTGGCTAGTGGGGGGGATAGCGACCATGAAGCCCTCCATGGGGCCACCTTGGAGGCCACAAACGCTCTCATTATGCGCCGCTATATGTACGAATACCGCATCGAGCACAGCGAGTTCGCGCCGTTTGTGGTAAACGCACATCGTAACGCGTTGAACAATCCTAACGCTATGTTTCGTTTCTCGGTGACAGCGGATGCTTATGAGAGAGCGAATGTCGTGGCCGACCCGATCAATGTGCTGGACTGTGCACCCATGTCAGACGGAGCAGCAGCGCTGGTGCTTTGCCCAAGTGAGCGGGCAAAGAAGTCGAAGAGTATGCCCATCCGCATTGCTGCGTCAGCGGTGGCCACAGATCGGATTGCTCTCCACGATCGACATGATCCGTTGTTCTTGCAGGCGGCCTGGGAATCGGCAACCCGCGCCTATCATCAGGCCGGCGTTGGCCCAGAGGACATTGATTTTTTCGAGTTACATGATGGTTTCACCATTATGACTGCGCTCTCTCTGGAGGCCTGTGATTTCGCCGAGCGTGGTCAGGCCGTGCGACTCGCTCAGGAAGGTGAAATCGGGCTTACAGGACGTATACCCATTTGTACGATGGGTGGGCTGAAGGCGCGCGGTCATCCCTTGGGGGCCACGGGAGTTTATCAGGTGGTAGAGGCGGTGCTCCAGTTGCGCGGGCAGGCGGGCGATAATCAGGTGAAAGACTGCCGGCTGGCGATGACTCAGAGTTTGGGTGGCAGCGGAGCGACGGCTATCACCCATATTCTGGGGTACCTGTAACATTCATCCCCCAGTCGGGCATCCATGATTAAGGATATATCATCTGAATCTAAGTTACGGGAAAATGCCAACTTGCGGTTAAGAGATCTATAGTAGTTTGGAAGGAGGATAGGATAGACCATGGAAACACCACGTCATTGGAGATTACGGGGCCAGCGATACGGGCTCGTTGGCGAGGTTTGTGAGCACTGCGGGGCCAAGATCTTTCCTGCCCGCGATGTCTGCCCCAATTGCGAAGATATGGCGTACAAGCCCTTTCGGTTCAGTGGCCGCGGGGAGGTTTATTCCTTCTCTACAATCTATCAAGCGCCACAGGGATATGAAGAATACGCGCCTTACACAGTCGCACTGGTGAAACTCGAGGAGGGTCCTCTAGTTACTGGTCAACTGACTGACATGGAAGCCACAGATGCACACATTGGCATGCCCGTCGAAATGGTCACGCGCAAGATCCGTGAAGAAAGCGGAAACGGCGCGATTATCTACGGATACAAATTCCGCCCGGCGCTGTCATCTGTGCGGTAACCAAACCTCGCTTTCGAGCGCGGAAGGATCAGGGGGCATTGTTTTGATAGGCTCCGAGCAGGATTTCCAACAAAAACGCAATGGCAAACAGCAAGGATGCGTTGACCCAGTTGAGCGCGTGTAGGATGTGCAGCCCTATGCCCACGGTTAGAAACATGGCGAACAGGGTCGAACGGCGTATGGCGTTCCCCAAGAGCCTTTCGGTTGATGCATGGGGTCGCAGCCAGCGCCCCAAATAGAATAAGACTGGGAGGGACGAGAATAATAGCCCCAAGCAGAAAACGATCAGGACAAGTAAGACATTGAGTCCTTCTGGTGGCTGAGTGTAGGTGAAGTAAGCAATGCCAGACCAGCAAGCAAGTGCGAAGAGAACCGAGATGGCAATTTTGGGTCGGTGGGTCATGGGCATCCTCCAATGAAGGTCATGCGCTCCCGCAGATTTCACGCAACTTGACAAGGAACAGTCTTTGTGCTACAATATAAGTGAAAGTGATATACGGACTGATCTCATTCGCACTGGGTGCGAAAAGATCTAACAATTGAAAGTGGGGGTGACAGGCAAAGATTAGTGCGATGAAATCTTACATTGTGCTTGTCTCCCAACCGACGGATTACCGCCGGTTTTTCGCATTTAGTGTGATTTGACAACAGGGCTTTCTTTGTGTATATTATACTTGGAGTGGCAGGCACCTTAACAACTGGAGAGTGATAGGAAGGATAAGGCGCGTTTTGGGCCCAACGTCGAAACTCAGTGGCTTCGGCCACTTAGTTCCTACGGAGGGTTTGATCCTGGCTCAGGATGAACGCTGGCGGCGTGCCTAATACATGCAAGTCGAACGAACCGACGCTTGGTGAAAGCTCGACGGAAGTGGGGAAAGCGAGAAATCGCTGGAACCACCGAGGTTGAGTGGAAGCCATTAGTTGGTTAGTGGCGGACGGGTGAGTAACACGTGGGTGACCTGCCCCGAAGTGGGGAATAACTGCTCGAAAGGGCAGCTAATTCCGCATGTGATCCGGCATTCGGTTGTCGGATGAAAGGCCTCGGCCGCTTCGGGAGGGGCCCGCGGCCGATTAGCTAGTTGGTAGGGTAATGGCCTACCAAGGCGATGATCGGTAGCTGGTCTGAGAGGACGATCAGCCACACTGGCACTGAGACACGGGCCAGACTCCTACGGGAGGCAGCAGTAAGGAATATTGCGCAATGGGCGAAAGCCTGACGCAGCAACGCCGCGTGGGTGACGAAGGCCTTCGGGTCGTAAAACCCTTTTCTGGAGGACGAGGAAGGACGGTACTCCAGGAATCAGTCTCGGCTAACTACGTGCCAGCAGCCGCGGTAAAACGTAGGAGGCAAGCGTTATCCGGAATTACTGGGCGTAAAGCGCGTGCAGGCGGGTCCGCAAGTCGGGCGTGAAAGCTCCTGGCTCAACTGGGAGAGGCCGTCCGATACTGCGAGCCTAGAGGACAGGAGAGGGAAGTGGAATTCCCGGTGTAGTGGTGGAATACGTAGATATCGGGAGGAACACCAGTGGCGAAGGCGGCTTCCTGGCCTGTTCCTGACGCTGAGACGCGAAAGCGTGGGGAGCGAACGGGATTAGATACCCCGGTAGTCCACGCCGTAAACGATGGATACTAGGTGTTGGTGGTATTGACCCCACCAGTGCCGTAGCTAACGCGTTAAGTATCCCGCCTGGGGACTACGGCCGCAAGGCTAAAACTCAAAGGAATTGACGGGGGCCCGCACAAGCAGCGGAGCGTGTGGTTTAATTCGATGCAACACGAAGAACCTTACCTGGGCTTGACATGTACGTGGTAGGGATCCGAAAGGTGACCGACCCCTCGGGGAGCGTACACAGGTGCTGCATGGCTGTCGTCAGCTCGTGCCGTGAGGTGTTGGGTTAAGTCCCGCAACGAGCGCAACCCTCGTCGCTAGTTGTACTTCTCTAGCGAGACTGCCGGGATTATACCCGGAGGAAGGTGGGGATGACGTCAAGTCAGCATGGTCCTTATGTCCAGGGCTACACACACGCTACAATGGCCGGTACAATGGGTTGCCAAGCCGCGAGGCGGAGCTAATCCCCTAAAGCCGGTCTCAGTTCGGATTGGAGGCTGCAACTCGCCTCCATGAAGTCGGAGTTGCTAGTAACCGCCGGTCAGCCATACGGCGGTGAATACGTACCCGGGCCTTGTACACACCGCCCGTCACGTCATGGGAGCTGGCAACACCTGAAGCCGGTGGGCTAACCGCAAGGAGGCAGCCGTCGAGGGTGGGGCCGGTGACTGGGACGAAGTCGTAACAAGGTAGCCGTAGCGGAAGCTGCGGCTGGATCACCTCCTTTCTAGGGAGACCCCTGGCGATGGGTTTCGCAACCGCATGGCCAGAACTCCTAGGTCAATCACCTCACCGAAGTGAGGTGCCTGTGAATAACCCGAAACGATGCCCCCTTCCTGTCACTCTTCAGAGGTTGAGGTGCTTTGCTCTTAACAATTCCATACCGCTGGCCAACGGCGTGCCCACCGTATTGACGCACTCGATGGGTTAACGAAGGGAGGAATTATCATGAAATACAAGGCGCTGCGATTGACTGCCACCATTTTCAAAGCCCTTGCCGTCCTTATCGTCATCTTGGGCTTGGGTTTTGGGTGTTTCTTGACCCTGGCTTATGCGGGAATTGTGGGTAGTGGTATATTCGAGCAATACGGTGGCTATGAAATGGGTGCCGGGATCGGCGCGATGGTTGTTATGTGGGTTGCCATCATCTTTTATGTTGGCATCATCGCCCTATCACTCTTTGTGTACGCCGAAATGATCCATCTGGCTATGGATGTAGAAGAAAACACCCGTTTGACCGCCGAGGCGGTTCGCCGTTTGGCCGCTGGGAGGAACTGAGTTCGTTCTCGGTTTTGCGTCTTCGCATAAACCTGCACTAGGTGGGCGATGTATAAACTAGGTCCTGTGTTTAATTATCTTCTTATCTACTCCCCAGTGATCATAGTCTTGTTTATCGGCACCGTGGTTAGCACGCTGGTATACCAGGCGAACCCGAGTCGACCACGAGCTATTGGCATAGCCGGATTCGCCATATCAATCTTGGTGAGAGTTGTGGCTGCTATAGGGATGGGCCTGCTACCCCAATTGGGCTTTTTTGTAAGCCCTCTTGCACTTCGAGGTTTCTATTTTACTATTGAGATCTGCATAGCGGTAAGCTTGGCTTGTATTATTTATGCCTACTGGAAGTTGTCACGTGGTTAAGCAACTTTTACTCATAGATTACGAGAGGTGTCGGCAATGAAAGCGGGAATGGTTTTAGGCCTGTTCGCTTCTGTAATCATACTGACCACTTTGGTCACCCCAGTGAAAGCTGAACTTCTTTTACCTACTGGCTACTGTTTACCACACTACGAGTGCAGAGAGTGGCGATGGGTTCAATGGGGTTGTGACTGTGACGGGAACCCATGCTATTTCTGGTATAGAGAATGGGCCAAGAAGTACTATATTGACCGTAACTGCAATGAGACACTCGTTGGTTCCTGCACATATAAGGGGTGCATTCACGATTGGACTATGTGCTGCCCACCCCCCAAACCCCCTGCAAGAGGGGAAGAACTCCGAAAATATACATGTGCTTTGATGTCAACGTCTAATGAATTCGCCCTGTGGAGACTCTCACGAATTCAGGCTGCCAATGATGAGGTGTCGAGATGAAATTGGTGCAACGATTGATCTGGCCCCCTATTTACCATATTGGCTATATTGACATTAATGACAGTGGTGGCTACAATCGCACATAGCGAACAGCCATCCCCGGCTAGCCTTTGCCAGCCCCACTATGAAGTTCGCTGCAGTGCGTGGGATTGTGACTGTTGCGGCCCCCCTTGGATATGCTGTCGCCAATGCTTCAGGGAGTGCAGGAAGTACTACGTCGATCGCAATTGCTTCGAACATCTAGTGGATATCTGGCCGGAAACGAAAACAGAATGGAGTTGGGCTTGCTGCTTTTAAACACCCAAATCTGGATCTAATTGTTTGTGGAGAAATAGTGGCTGCGGCAACATTGTAACTTGTAAGCTTTGTGTGGGCCATTAGCTCAGTCGGCTAGAGCATCCCTCTGATAAGGGGAAGGTCTCTGGTTCAAGTCCAGAATGGCCCACTTGTCGGTGTCAGGGGATGTAGCTCAGTTGGGAGAGCGCCTCCCTTGCACGGAGGAGGCCAGGGGTTCGAATCCCCTCATCTCCACTTGACAAACCAACAGGGATGTGCTATAATAAAAATACGGGAGGGAGAAGAGACGAACTGTAGACCCGAGGAGAAGGAACCGGATACTTGAACGCTGGTCATATTCCCGAGCCGAAACGGCTTGGCGATATGCCAGGCCGTTTTGTGTGTCTATAGAGATTGGGCGTTTGCGAATTGAGGGTCAGGGAACCTGGCCAGCAATGGCTAGCGACCAATCGCTAGGTTGGAGAAAGATCCAACAGAGTTAGCACCTTAAAAACTGAACAGGATGCGAGTTTCAATTCCGCCGCATCACGTGAATTAAGCTACTAAGGGCACACGGCGGATGCCTTGGCGCCAAGAGCCGATGAAGGGCGTGGTTGACTGCGATAAGCCTCGGGGAGCCGTCAGCAGGCGCTATATCCGAGGATTCCCGAATGGGGTAACCCACCTGGGCCATACCCAGGTACCCCCAACTGAACACATAGGTTGGGTGGAGGGAACGAGGGGAACTGAAACATCTCAGTACCCTCAGGAAAAGAGAGCATTCCCCGAGTAGTGGCGAGCGAAAGGGGAGTAGCCCAAACTCACCCCGCGTATAGGTTGCAGCCGTTGCGTGGTGGGGGTTGTAAGGCGCGGCGGGGCTGCTGCAACAGCCCAGAGAAGTTACAAAACCATTCCTGAGTCGAAAGGTTCAGGAAAGGCCTACCGTAGAGGGTGATAGTCCCGTAGGCGAAAGGAATGGACTTCTGCCGCTGACCTTGAGTACCGCGGGGCACGCTAATCCTGCGGGAAGCAGGGAGGCCCACCTCCCAAGGCTAAATACTCTTGGCGACCGATAGTGAACCAGTACCGTGAGGGAAAGGTGAAAAGAACCGGGGTGACCGGAGTGAAATAGAACCTGAAACCGTGTGCTTACAAACAGTGGGAGGGCTATGCCGCCTAGTGCGGAACGCCTGACCGCGTGCCTTTTGGAGAATGATCCGGCGAGTTAATCCGTGTGGCAAGGTTAAGGGGGTGACACCCGGAGCCGCAGCGAAAGCGAGTCTGAACAGGGCGCTCAGTCGCATGGATTAGACCCGAAACCGGGTGAGCTACCTATGGACAGGGTGAAGCGAAGGTAAAACTTCGTGGAGGCCCGAACCTACCAATGTTGCAAAATTGGGGGATGAGCCGTGGGTAGGGGTGATATGCCAAACGAACCCGGAGATAGCTGGTTCTCCCCGAAATAGCTTTAGGGCTAGCCTCAGGGGTTCAGTAGCGGAGGTAGAGCACTGAATTGGCTAGGGGGCGTAGAGCTTACCAAACCAAATCAAACTCCGAATGCCGCTACTTCATACCCTGGGAGTCGGACGGTGGGAGATGATTTTCATCGTCGAGAGGGAAACAGCCCAGACCGCCGGCTAAGGTCCCGGAATCCAGGCTAAGTGTTAAAGGATGTGGGGTTACTCAGACAGCCAGGAGGTTGGCTTAGAAGCAGCCACCCTTTAAAGAGTGCGTAATAGCTCACTGGTCGAGTGGTCCTGCGCCGACAATATATCGGGGCTCAAGCCTGGTACCGAAGCCGCGGGTCTCGACCTCGAGTCGAGACGGTAGGGGAGCGTTCTGTACTCGCTGAGAAGCCAGACCGTGAGGACTGGTGGAGCGTACAGAAGTGCGAATGCCGGAATGAGTAGCGTAAAACACGTGAGAACCGTGTTCGCCGTAAGTCTAAGGTTTCCTACGCAAGGTTTTTCCGCGTAGGGTTAGTCGGGCCTAAGCCGAGGCCGACAGGCGTAGGCGATGGACAACGGGTCAACATTCCCGTACCACCTCGGAGGAGCTAAGGGGGGACGCAGGGTGGTAGGTCAGCCTCTTATTGGATTGAGGTGCTAAGCCTGTAGGGAGATGAAGGGGGTTGGTAAATCCGCTCCCAGATCCTGAGGGGTGATGGCGGTGCTTCAAGCCAGAAGTGACTGAGCCACACTGCCGAGAAAAACCTCTATGCGTTGAGTCCGGGGTGCCCGTACCGCAAACCGACACTGGTAGACGGGTAGAGTATACCAAGGCGATCGGGAGAACCCTCGCTAAGGAACTAGGCAAAATGACTCCGTAACTTCGGGAGAAGGAGTGCCCCGTTAGGGTGAAGCAAATCTTGCGGAGCCCGAGGGGGTCGCAGAGAAATGGCCCTGCCGACTGGTTAACAAAACCACAGGTCTCTGCCAAAGCGTAAGCTGACGTATAGGGGCTGACGCCTGCCCAGTGCCGGAAGGTTAAAGGGAAGGGTTAGCCGCAAGGCGAAGCTCTGAACTGAAGCCCCGGTGAACGGCGGCCGTAACTATAACGGTCCTAAGGTAGCGAAATTCCTCGTCGGGTAAGTTCCGACCCGCACGAACGGCGTAACGAGTGGGGCGCTGTCTCAGCGAGGGACCCGGCGAAATTGAAATAGGCGTGAAGATGCGTCTTACCCGCAGCAGGACAAAAAGACCCCGTGGAGCTTTACTGCATCTTGGTATTGAGTTGGGATTTGGTCTGTGTAGGATAGCTGGGAGACTGTGAAACTGGGGCGCCAGCCTCGGTGGAGTCGCCCTTGAAATACCAGCCTGATCAAGTTTCGACCCTAACTCGTGACCGTGACCCGGCACGAGGACAGTGCCAGGTGGGCAGTTTGACTGGGGCGGTCGCCTCCGAAAGGGTAACGGAGGCGCCCAAAGGTTCCCTCAGGCTGAATGGAAACCAGCCAGAGAGTGCAAAGGCATAAGGGAGCTTGACTGCAAGACCTACAAGTCGAGCAGAGACGAAAGTCGGGCTTAGTGATCCCACGGTACCGGGTGGAAGGGCCGTGGCTTACCGGATAAAAGCTACCCCGGGGATAACAGGGTAGTCTTGCCCAAGAGTTCACATCGACGGCAAGGTTCGCCACCTCGATGTCGGCTCGTCACATCCTGGGGCTGGACAAGGTCCCAAGGGTTCGGCTGTTCTCCGATTAAAGTGGCACGCGAGCTGGGTTCAGACCGTCGTGAGACAGGTCGGTCTCTATCCGCTGCGGGCGTAGGTGACTTGAGAGGAGCTGCTCCCAGTACGAGAGGACCGGAGTGGACAGACCGCTGGTGTGCCGGTTGTACCGCCAGGTGCATCGCCGGGTAGCCATGTCTGGCAAGGATAACCGCTGAATGCATCTAAGTGGGAAGCCTGCCTCAAGATTAGGTCACCCATCTCCTCGTGAGAGTAAGACCCCTGGCAGACCACCAGGTTGATAGGCGGCACGTGTAAGCACCGCAAGGTGTTCAGCTAAGCCGTACTAATGGTCGAGGGCTTAATTCCATCATCTGTGAAGCGGGGGAATGGACTGCATCCTGTTCAGTTTTAAGGTGCTAACACGTACTTTGGCAACCAAAAGGTTCTTCTGGTGATTGTAGCGGAGGGGAAACACCCTGTTCCATTCCGAACCAGGCAGTTAAGCCCTCCAGCGCCGATGGTACTTGGGGGGCAACCCCCTGGGAGAGTAGGTCATTGCCAGGAGAACCTTTTGGTTTTAACCCTTCGATTTTGTGAACTCACCCTCTCGTGTTATAATTTTTCCGCATAGGCCGCTCGCGCGGCCTTCTCTGCATATCTGCTGGCATAGCGCCGATCTGTCCCCCGCATCAGGAGGTAGCGTTTTGGAAACAGCAGTCGTGATCCTTGCAGCCGGGCAGGGCACACGGATGAAATCCAAGTTGCCCAAAGTGATACACCCTGTTGCCGGGCAGCCCATGGTGCAGTGGGTTGTGAATGCGGTGTTGCCCTTGAGCAAGCAGCCGCCGGTTGTTGTTGTAGGCTACGGCGCAGAATTGGTCCGAGCGGCGCTGGGCGAGCGCGTCACGTATGCGGTGCAGCCGGAGCAGTTGGGTACCGGACACGCAGTGATGCAAGCACAAGATACGCTCCAGAGCAAAGTCGACGCTGTACTGGTCGTTTACGGGGACATGCCCCTGCTGGCTACCGAGACCTTACGACATCTCATCGCTACTCACGAGGGTGGCGAGCAGCCCATCACTATGCTCACTACCCTCTATGACGACTCTATGGGTTTCGGGCGCGTCTTGCGTGATGAGCGTGGGCAGGTGTTAGGCATAGTCGAGGAGGCCCAGGCTACACCGGAGCAGTTACGTATCCGGGAACTCAATTGTGGCGTATACGTCTTTGACGCCGACTGGCTGTGGGCCCATTTGTCAAAGATACCACGCAGCCCGAAAGGCGAATACTATCTGACGGACCTTGTGGGCATCGCTATCGCTGAGGGTGCACGGGTTGAGGCACTCGTTGCATCTGACCCAGTAGAGGTCCTAGGAGTGAATGACCGGGTGCATCTGGCGCGGGTAGAGTCCATCGTCCGACAGCGCATCCGCGAAAATTGCATGCGCTCCGGTGTAACATTGATGGATCCATCCACCACTTATATTGACGCAATGGTCTCTATAGGCCAGGATACCATCATCTATCCCAACACCCATTTGCAGGGCAAAACGATCATCGGCAATGATTGTATCATCGGTCCAAACACGGTGATTCGGGATTCGAGAATTGGTGATCATTGCCGCATTGGCACCTCAGTGCTCGAAGAAGCTGAAGTCGAAGCCAATGTGGAAATCGGTCCCTTTGCCCATCTGCGCCGGGGGGCGCATTTGGCTGAAGGTGTACACATGGGCAATTTTGGCGAGGTGAAGAACTCCTACCTGGGCCCTGGAACTAAGATGGGCCATTTCAGTTACATCGGCGATGCCACCATTGGGCAGAACGTGAACATTGGCGCAGGGACTGTCACCTGCAACTTCGACGGTGAGCGTAAACACCCCACCCACATTGAGGACAACGCATTCATAGGGAGCGACACCATGTTGGTAGCGCCAGTGCGGGTGGGCAAAGGGGCGAAGACAGGCGCGGGTTCCGTTGTCACCCATGATGTTCCGCCAGAGAGCGTGGTCTACGGTGTGCCAGCCCGCGTGCGGCGGAAAAAGGGGGAGAAGCAGCGTGGGAAAAACCAAAGATGACCATCTTATAGAGAAGGCAAAAGAAGCCCGTACTCGGGCCTATGCTCCATATTCTCGCTATTTGGTCGGTGCCGCATTGCAGACAACAGGTGGTAAAATCTACACTGGCTGCAACGTCGAGAACGCGGTGCATTCGGTAGGTCTGTGCGCAGAGCGGGTGGCCATTTTCAAGGCCATCTCCGAGGGCGACCGTGAGTTTGAGGCCATCGCTGTGGTCACGGTAAATGGTGGGACGCCATGCGGTTCTTGCCGTCAGGTGATGGCAGAGTTTAACCCGCACTTGCGCGTCCTCGTGGCCGATCTGAAGGGCAACGTGCGGGTGTACACGCTGGATCGTCTCTTGCCTGATCACTTTGGCCCCGCAAATCTAGAGGAAAGCGGCGGAGATTAACGTCAAGGGAGCAACGATTTCCTGCGTCTAGTGGTGGAGAATATCGTCCAAGCGTTATTTCACTCTGGAGGGTTATATGGCTGGTAAGATCACACCTCGTAATGAGGACTACTCCCGCTGGTATACTGATGTGGTTCAGCGAGCCGAACTGGCCGACTACGCGCCGGTTCGCGGCTGCATGGTCATTCGACCTTATGGCTATGCCTTATGGGAGAATATTCAGGCGGCCTTGGACAAGCGTTTCAAAGCCACTGGACACCAGAACGCTTACTTCCCATTGTTCATCCCGGAGAGTTTCATAAAGAAGGAAGCGGAGCACATTGAAGGCTTCTCTCCCGAATTAGCAGTCGTGACCTATGGGGGCGGCAAGCAATTGGAAGAACCACTCATTGTCCGCCCTACCTCGGAGACCATCATCAACGCTATGTTCGCTCAGTGGGTGCGATCCTATCGTGATTTGCCCTTGCTCATCAATCAATGGTGCAACGTGGTGCGTTGGGAAATGCGCCCACGACTTTTCTTGCGAACTACTGAATTCTTGTGGCAGGAGGGCCATACCGCCCATGCCACGAAAGAAGAGGCCATCGCAGAGGCCCGGCGCATATTAGACGTGTACACAGACTTTGCAGAAAATGAAGCGGCCATTCCGGTTATCCCTGGTCGCAAAAGCGAATCGGAGAAGTTCGCCGGTGCGGTAGAGAGTTATACCATTGAGGCTATGATGGGCAACAAATGGGCCTTGCAAGCCGGTACATCTCACTATTTAGGCCAGAACTTCGCCAAAGCCTTCGGCACGCAGTTCCTTAATCAGAACAATGAGTTGGAGTACGTGTATCAGACCAGTTGGGGCGTCAGCACGCGCATGGTTGGCGCGGTAGTAATGGTTCACGGTGATGATCAAGGGCTCATTCTGCCGCCACGACTTGCTCCTATCCAAGTAGTGATTATCCCTATCTGGAAAGAGGACGCCGAGCGAGCACAAGTCTTGAGTGCAGCGGAGAGAATTATCGCTGCCTTGGGGGGCGACGTTCGCTGCAAATTAGACGACCGCGAGGAGTATTCGCCTGGCTGGAAGTTCAATGACTGGGAGATGCGAGGCGTGCCCCTGCGTATCGAAGTGGGACCACGGGATGTGGCGAAGGGTCAAGTCGTTCTGGTGCGACGTGACAAGCCCCGGGGCGAAAATAGATCCGTGAGCGGTTTTGAACAGTTACCAGCGGTGGTTAGCGACTTGCTATCGCGTATCCAGACCGAGTTGTTGGCAGCTGCCCGAGCATTCCGGGACGCACATACTCGCTATCCGACGACCTATGCGGAGTTGAGTGAGGCGGTGGCCGAAGGATTCGCCTACGCCTATTGGTGCGGTTCGGCGAAGTGTGAGGCGAAAGTCAAGGAAGAAACCAAATCTACTATCCGCTGTATTCCCTTCGACCAGGAGAAAGGCGAGGGGTGCTGTGTAGTCTGTGGCGAACGGGCGACGGAGCGCGCAGTTTTTGCCAGGGCGTATTAACGGGCTTTGGTCTGCTTGTCTGATCAATAGATTCTTGAGGAGGCTGTATGAAAGCCGATGAGGGCCTCAATGTCAAGATGCGCCAAGTGCGTGAACTGACAGATGCGAAGGGTTTTTCGTCGGACCCATCGCGCATTTGGGAAATGCTGGCTCTCATTCACAGCGAGATCTCGGAAGCCACTGATGCTTACAAGAAAGGTGAACCAACAGAAAAGGTGGGCGAAGAACTTATTGACGCCATCATCCGAATTCTACACCTCCTCTCCGCACTGGATCTAGACGCCGAGGCCCTTTTCCAACACAAGATGGAAGTCAACTGGAGCCGCCCGCAGAAGTACGGCACAGTGCGCGGCGGCTAGGCTTCTTTGCAGAGGTGCCCCTTGATTTTAGAAATAAAGGACCAACCCCTCGCGTCCCCAGATTCCCCCCTGCGCACCCTCTGATGGGGCAGACCTGACCAGAGTGTGGGAGACCAGGATAGACGGTTCCTCGGCTCATTGCCCCGATACTGACTAAACGAACATTAGTCCCTCATGAAAAAGCACCCGAGCTCATCTTCGGGCTTGTCAGCCTCGGCAATCCCCGGAGTTTACATCTGGAAGCGGTTTGCCAGTGGTCAGAATGCGAGCATTTGACAAATTCGTGTATCTAGTGTATAATAGTGATGTCACGATCTCCCTATATCACGATATTATTACTGGATCCAGAATGGGAATCAATCGCCGCGAACCTGTTCCCTTATATCATCAACTTAAAGAGGTTCTACTCTCTAAAATAGAGCGTGGTGAGCTGAACCCTAACACGCCTATTCCATCTGAGAAGCAGTTGATGGAAGCGTATGGATTGAGTCGCACTACGGTACGACAAGCCATCAGCGAGTTAGTAGCCGAGGGGTACCTCTATCGGCAGAGAGGAAAGGGTACTTTTGTCAGTAGGCCTAAAGTACAGCATGGTTTGCGTAAACTGACCAGTTTCTCCGAGGATATGCGTTCGCGGGGATTGCGGCCTGGCTCTCACGTGTTGGAAATGCGGAACGTGGTCCCACCCAAGAACATAGCCGCTGCGCTGGAGCTTGGAGAAGGCGAACAGGCCCTGAAGATCGTTCGACTCAGGCTTGCGAATGGCGAACCAATGGGTATCCAGACAAGTTACGTTCCTTTGCGCACCGGCATAAAGATTGACCCTGAGGAACTAGAGGGAGAAGGTTCGCTCTATGCGTTATTGGAATCACGATTCAACATCTTGCTTGGCGAAGCCGATGAGACTCTGGAGGCGACTGTAGCCAGTGAGACCGAGGCACGGCTCCTGGGCGTGAAGAGAGGCTCACCCCTGCTCTTACGCGAGAGAACTACCTTTTCTCTAGATGGTAAGCCCATTGAGTTCGTGAAAGCGCTCTACCGGGCAGATCGTTACAGGTACCTCGTTCACCTTACCCGGTAGATGGGGGTGTGAATGATCCAGGAAGAAGAGATCCGACGCATCGTGCGACGTACTCTGGAGCGGATGTCAAATCCAGACCCTTCCGTCCCAGATAACCTGCAGCGACGTAACCCCCCATTCGCCGGAGCAGAACGACCGCTCATCACAGAGGCCGATCTGATTGCGGTGCCGGCTGGCGGCACATTCACTGTGCCTGCCGATGCAATCATTACTCCATTGGCCCGTGAGGCAGCACGCACACGAGGTATCTCTTTCGTGGAGCAATCAGTCGTATCTTCACCCCGAGCGATCACCACATCTGCAGGCCACCATAGTGCTGGAGGACCAGGCGCGCCTGAGAAAACCGTTGCCATCGGCGCAGATCACGGTGGTTTCGAGATGAAGGAAGACCTGAAGAAGTACATCACCGAGTTAGGCTATGCCATCCAAGATTGTGGTACATTTAGCACAGAATCGGTTGATTACCCAGACTTCGCTTATGCGGTAGCCAAATTGGTTGCTGATGGCAAGGCGCGTTGGGGAATCATCATAGACGGTGCAGGCATTGGTTCCTGCATGGTGGCCAACAAAGTGCCTGGTGTGCGTGCCGCCATGTGCTATGACCTGTCCACTGCGATCAACAGCCGCGAACACAACGATGCCAATGTGCTTACCCTGGGCGGCAAGTTGATCGGGCCGAACCTGGCTCGCGACATTGTCAAAACCTGGCTCAGTACACCTTTCGGCGGTGGTCGCCATGCTCGCCGCATCGATAAGATAATGGAAGTCGAAAAGCGCTTTCTGAGGAAGGCCCAATGACAGAGATAGCAGACGTGGAGCGGCTGGTAGAGCAAATCACCCGCGAGGTTGTCGCTCTCCTACGCACGGGTGCGGATACCAGCCTATGTGCCCTGACAATTGGGGGCTCTTGCCAAGGGTGCCTGCTTTGTGTTACGAAGCGCCCAGAGGCGATACAACAGATCATTGACGCTGGCGCGGTCCGAGTGGGCAGCAGCCTGGGTTTAACAGGTGTCGCGCGTGAAATTGCCCGCATGATAGACCACACCCTACTCAAACCTGATGCTACCCCTGATCAGATCGCCAGACTATGTCAGGAAGCACGGGAGTACGGTTTCGCTGCGGTCTGTGTGAACCCCTGTAACGTCAGACAATGCAGCGAGTTGCTCTGGGGATCGGGGGTGAAGGTGTGCAGTGTAGTCGGCTTTCCGCTGGGCGCGAACCTGCCGGAGGTGAAAGCCTATGAGACCGAACGGGCCATCTGGGATGGTGCACACGAGATTGATATGGTGCTCAATATTGGCGCTCTGAAGGGTGGCGATTACGCCCTGGTGCAGAGGGACATCGAAGCGGTCACCCGCGTGTGCCGCCGCAGCGGTGTTCAGAGCAAGGTTATCATTGAGGCTGCGTTGCTCACCGACGAGGAGAAAATCAAAGCCTGCACGCTGGCCAAAGCGGCAAAGGCCGACTATGTGAAGACTTCCACAGGCTTTGGGCCGGGTGGTGCTACTGTCCACGACGTGGAACTTATGCGCCGAGTAGTGGGCCCGGAAATGGGTGTCAAGGCAGCGGGTGGAATCCGTAGCCTGGAAGAAGCGAAAAGCATGATCAAGGCGGGGGCCACACGCATAGGGGCCAGCGCCAGTGTCAAGATCATGCATGAGGCAAAAGAGGTAGCGGCTTGAGGATATCTCTAGTCGAGGGAAAGTGCAGAAAGGAGGGGCTTTGGTAGACTTACGGGCTTACGTTTTTCTCGATGCTTTGCAGCCACAGATGGCAGCGTTCATCGGCTCCACAGCGCGCGGCTTTCTACCCATCGTGGGCGATGCTTCGCTGTGGGTCGAAATCTCGCCAGGCATAGAGATCAACCGTGTGACTGATATTGCGGTGAAAGCCACCCGAGTACGCCCAGCGGTCCAGGTGGTGGAGCGTTTGTTTGGTCTGCTGGAGGTGCATTCTGAATCGCAGGCCGACGTGCGCGATGCGGGGCGGGCAATCCTGGAAGCGCTGGGCTTGAGAGAGGAGGATCGGTGGAAGCCACGAATCTACTCCAGCCAGATCATCCGTCACGTGGACGACCACCACGCTCAACTCGTGAACCGTAACCGCAACGGCATGATGCTCATCCCTGGCCAAACCCTCTACATCATGGAAGTCGAGCCAGCAGCATATGCTGCCCTGGCTGCCAATGAGGCGGAAAAGGCAGCGCACATCAACATTGTGGAAGTGCGGCCCTTTGGCACATTTGGCCGCGTTTATCTGGGTGGAGAGGAACGCGACATTATGGCTGGCTATGGTGCGGCAGTAGCAGCCATTGAAGGAATTGAGGGGAAAGAACAGAAGACAGAACGAAGAGCATAACGAACGGAACGAACACATCACTACGAGGAGGATTTACCACATGGCAGAAGCATTGGGCATGATTGAGACAAAGGGATTCGCGGCGATGGTTGAAGCCGCCGATGCGATGGTCAAGGCCGCCAAGGTCGAATTGGTCAGTTACGAGAAAATCGGCGGTGGTTATGTTACTGCCATCGTGCGAGGCGACGTCGCAGCAGTGAAGGCTGCCGTCGAGGCCGGGGTACGCGGGGCAGAGAAGGTGGGCGAGGTGGTCTCGGTGCACGTGATCGCCCGACCGCACGTCAACATTGATCTGGTGCTGCCATTGGGCCGGACGGAGCAAGTGAAGGCCGAACTCGGAGAGTAGCAGGAACATCGAGTTCTCACGTCCAACAGGGGTCCGCCAGATTCGGTGGATCCCGGAGGGGATAGAGCATGCTCATTGGAAAGATCGTTGGCACCCTCGTTTCCACACGCAAAGACGAGAAGATCGAGGGCCTCAAGTTCTATGTGGTCAAACAGGTGGATATCGAGGGCCGAGAGACCGGTGCCTACGTTGTCGCTGCTGACGCGGTGGGGGCTGGCGTGGGCGAATTGATCCTTTATGCCGTTGGCAGTTCTGCCCGTCAGACGGTGCTCACGGATCGACGCCCCATTGATGCAGTGGTCATGGCCATCGTAGACACCTGGGAAGTGGGTGGCGTGGTCAAGTATCAGAAATATCCTGAAGGTAGCGAGGTGGCATGATGGACGTGGAAGAGCGTCGCATCCAGGCTATCGTACAAGAGGTGATGCGACGCCTGGGCGAGGAGCGCCCAGTAGCGGAGGCGCCCCCTCGCCCCGAGTTGCGTTCTGCTCCCGCTCAGCCTGAGCCACTACATGGCGAAGACGGCGTCTTTCCTGATATTGATTCAGCGATCATGGCGGCCAGCACCGCTTTCCATCAACTTGATAGGATGACCCTAACGACACGCTATCACATTGTGGATGCTATGCGCCGCGCGGCGAAGGATAACGCCGAACTGCTCGCCCGCCTGGCCTGGCAGGAGACAGGTATGGGCAGGCCGGAGGACAAAACAAAGAAAAACTTGCTTGTCGCCACGAAAACTCCCGGCCCCGAAATCCTGGAGCCATTTGCTTGGACTGGCGACCACGGCCTGACCTTGGTGGAACGTGCTCCCTACGGTGTCATCGCCGCCATCACGCCTAGCACTAACCCTACTTCGACCATTATCTGTAATGCGATTGGTATGATCTCCGCTGGGAACGCTGTAGTGTTTAACGCCCATCCGGCAGCGAAGAACTGTTCAGTAAAAACGGTGCAGTTGCTTAACCGAGCGATTGTTAGTGCAGGCGGTCCACCCAACCTTCTAACGCTTGTCCCCGAGCCAACTATTGAGGGTGCTCAATACTTGATGAAGCACCCTGCCATCAATCTGTTGGTGGTGACTGGCGGGCCAGGCGTGGTCAAGGTAGCGATGGCCAGCGGTAAGAAAGCCATCTGCGCTGGGCCCGGTAATCCGCCGGTCGTGGTGGATGAAACCGCAGATCTGGACGTGGCTGGCAAAGGCATTGTGGAAGGCGCTTCCTTCGACAATAACGTCGTCTGCGTGCTGGAGAAAGAGATCATTGCAGTGGACTCCATTGCCGATCAGTTGAAAGCGTCTATTTTATCCCATGGCGCGGTTGAGCTCGCCTCCTGGCAGATGAAGCGATTAGAAAAGGTGATCTTCAGCGAAATCCGCTCCGGCCGCGAAGAAAGCGTGATCAACAAGGCTTGGGTAGGCAAGAATGCCTCCCTCATCCTCAAAGAGATCGGGATGAACGTGGACGAGAAAGTGCGGTTAGCATTGGCAGAAGTTGACCGGGACCATCCACTGGTGTGGACGGAACAACTGATGCCGGTGATACCGTTGGTGCGCGTTGCCAATGCGGATGAAGCGATAGATTTGGCCATCGCGGCTGAGGGGAGGCGTTATCACACTGCGGTGATGTATTCCAAGCACATTGATCGCTTGAGTCGCATGGCCCGTGAATGTAATTGTTCGATCTTCGTCAAGAATGGACCTTCGCTGGCCGGACTCGGCTTCAACGGCGAGGGTTTCACTTCATTTTCGATCGCCAGTCCCACGGGTGAAGGCTTGACTTCTCCCATCTCTTTCTCGCGTTTGCGTCGCTGCGTCTTAGTGGATTCATTCAGGATTGTGTGAAGGCTCATTTGAGTGATATGGCTGACCACATTGTGGACCGTGTGCGTTCCGCTGGCGTCGTTGGGGCGGGGGGCGCAGGCTTTCCCACCCACGTCAAATTGGCGGCCAAAGTGGATACCGTCATCGCGAACGGTGCGGAATGCGAGCCCCTTTTACACGCTGACCGGCATCTTATGACTCGCCATCCAGACGAAATACTGCGCGGGCTTAGCCTGGCCATGGAAGCAACTGGCGCGACTCGGGGCATCGTAGCCCTGAAAGCAGCATACCACGATGCACGAGCCGGGCTTGAAGCGGCCTTGCCGCGCTACAAGAACGTCACGCTTTGTCTCCTGGGCAGTTATTATCCGGCAGGGGATGAGTTCATTTTGGTCTACGAGGCCACCGGTCGCAAAGTACCCGAGGGCGGTATTCCTCTCGAAGTGGGTGCTGTTGTCAACAATGTGGGGACGCTCTACAACGTGGCACGGGCTCAGGATGGCCAACCCGTCACCCACCGTTACATGACTGTGACAGGGGAAGTGAAGTCTCCTGCTACCTTGCGGCTACCCATTGGAGTGAATTTCGCCCAGGTGGTAGAGTGGGTCGGTGGCTACACAAAGCCGGTCGAGGATCTTGCGTTGGTGGCTGGTGGGGCGATGATGGGCCGTGTAGTTACTCCTGATGATGTGGTGACCAAAACAACAGGTGGGTTGTTAGTGCTGCCAAAAGACAACGTCGTCGTGCAACATATGACCCGACCGTTGAACAATGCGGTCCGGCGTGGTCGGTCCACCTGCGATCAGTGCCGCGACTGCACAGATCTGTGCCCCCGCTACCTGTTGGGTCACGCATTGCAGCCGCATGATATCATGCGCAATCTCAATTATGGTCTGACTTTCCCCACCGAGATTGTCACGGCAGCAGTGTTGTGTTGTGAGTGTCGTTTGTGCGAAGCCTATGCGTGTCCTCTGGAACTTTCACCCATAGCCTACTATCGGGCGGTGAAGAGCCAGTTGCGGGCTGCTGGCTGGAAGAATGTGACCCATCGGCGGAAGGATTACGAACCACATCCGTTCTTTGATTTCCGTCGGGTGCCAGTCTCGCGCCTGATTGACAAACTGGGCTTGACGAAGTATAAAAATTATGACGTTCCTTTGGATGAGCGCGACTTGGTGCCGCCATCGGTGTGCATTCCCTTGCGCCAACACACTGGCGTACCAGCCAAGCCGGTCGTGCGTGTTGGTGACAGGGTGAAAGTCGGTGACCTCGTGGCGGAGATACCACAGGGTGCACTGGGGGCAAATGTGCATGCCTCTATTGCGGGCAAGGTATCAGAAGTCACGGAAGAATACATCCGCGTGGACTCGTGCTGAGGGCTACAGTACGAATGGGAAGTTCAATTCATCACCGGGGTGTGCTATGGAACCTGCTATCGGCTTAATCGAAGTGAATAGCATTGCCCAAGGCATCAAGGTGGGTGATGCCATGTGCAAGCGTGCGCCAATCAACCTACTCGAGTCTCGCACCGTCTGCCCCGGCAAGTATATCGTACTAATTGGTGGGGACACGGGCCCAGTACAGGAATCATTGGAAGCCGGAGTTGAGGTTGCTGCAGAAACTCTGGTGGATAAACTATTCTTGCCCAACGTCCACCTCTCCGTTTTCCCCGCCATTGCCGGTGCAGTGGAGATGGAGTACGTCGAAGCACTAGGCATCATCGAGACTATCAGCGTGGCTTCTACTATCGTTGCAGCAGACGCGGCGGCAAAAGCGGCCGCCGTTACTCTCACCGAGATCCGCTTAGCGAATGGCCTGGGCGGCAAATCTTTCGTGCTCATGGTAGGCCGTGTGCCTGATGTGGAGGCATCAGTTGAAGCGGGCACTAAAGTCATCAAAGAAGATGGGACGCTTATCCGGGCGGTGGTCATCCCCCAATTGCACGAAGATATGAGGCAGAAAATAACTTAGATATGCAACTCGGACGAATTATCGGCACACTCGTTGCCACGCGAAAACACGAGGCCCTCCAAGGGGTCAAATTACTCATCGTACAACCCCTCACGCCTGAGGAGCAACCTGATGGCGAGCCAGTGATCGCTGTGGATGGCACTCACATGGCTGGGCCCGGCGAGATCATCTACATGATAGGTGGACGTGAAGCCTCGATGGTGCTGCCGGCTGAAAAAATGTTCACACCAGTGGACCATGGTATTGTGGGCATCGTGGATCAGATTTATGTGGCGTTGGATAGAGAGAAATAAATGCTCATCGGTCGGGTCATTGGCAACATTGTGTCCACCATCAAGCATAGCGACCATAGCAAGCACAAACTGATGCTTGTCCAGCCTCTTACGCCCGAAGGGAGACCCTACAAAAAACCCATCATCGCGATTGATGTGGTGGACGCTGGCCCGGGTGAAGTGGTCTTCTTTGTGGACGAAGGAAACGCGGCCCGACAGTTGCTTGGCTTGGAACCTGGTTGTGTTCGTGCTGTCATAGTAGGTTTTGTAGATGAAGTGCAATTGGTGGATGAGAAAGGCCGTCAGACTTCCTGGACTCCTAATCGGATACACCTGACCGAGAGAAGTAGCGGATGAGCACGTACCAGACTCAGCAGCGTGAGAAAGATCTGCGCGAAGAACTCGTGCATGTGGGACGGTTGCTGTGGGAGAAAGGGCTGATTGCCGCCAGTGATGGCAACATCTCAGCCCGCCTGGATGGTGAGCGGGTCTTGACTACGCCCAGCGGTGTGAGCAAAGGGTTCATGAGACCGGAACAGATGGTCATCACTGACATGACTGGCCGCAAACTGAATGTTCACGATCCCGGCTCCCGTGGCTTGGAGCCATCCTCTGAATTGCTGATGCACTTGGAAGTTTACCGCCAACGGCCTGATGTGGGGGCTGTTGTACACGCTCATCCGCCCATTACCACAGCCTTTACCATTGCTGGCATCTCGCTCGCCCAATGTGTGCTGCCCGAGGTGGTGATGACCCTGGGCAGTATCCCGACGACGCAGTACGCTACGCCATCGAGCGCACAGGGCGCAGAGGTCATTCGCGAGTTGATCCGCACTTACGACGCCTTAGTGCTCGACCGACACGGGGCCATCACCGTGGGCAAAACGCCCACTGAGGCCTATATGAAAATGGAGAAGGTAGAGCATACTGCCCTGGTTACCTTGACGGCCCGGCAGTTGGGTCGAGTGGGGCTCTTGCCACCCGAAGAGGTGCGCAAGCTCACTGCATGGCGCCGGCAGAAACTGGGGTTGCCTGCCGAATATGGGGGTGAGGGCTGCGTGAAATGCGGGGCTTGTGGACGCGAGCCTGAGCAAGAAGGCAGCGTCAACATAGCCGACGAAGAGATCACCCGGCTGGTGGCGCGAGTGGTGAGTCGAGAGTTAAATCGTTTCTGAAATCGTGAACGATGCCCTCAGGCCAGCCGGGATAGGGCTGGCCTTTTTGTGGATGGGGGAGATGACAGACAAACCCCGGCTCTACAGAACTGAAGCCATCGTGCTCAAACGCAGCGATTTAGGGGAGGCCGATCGCTTGCTCACACTTTACACGCCTGACATGGGCAAATTGCGCGTGGTCGCCAAAGGCGTGCGCAAGCCTACCAGCCGTAAGAGCGGCCATGTGGAACTGTTTTCCCTCACAGATTTGCTCATTGCCCGTGGGCGTAACTTGGATATCGTAACCCAGGCCGAGGTAATTGAGCCCCACCGGATTCTGCGAGAGGATTTGCTTCGTGCCTCCTATGCCCATTACGTGTCCGAACTCGTGGATCGTTTCACCGGGGAGGAAGAAGAGAATTTCCCATTATATCGTCTCCTGTCCAGCACCTTGGATTGGGTCTGCACGAGTGGTGACCTTTCGCTTACTGTGCGCTATTTTGAACTGCATCTGCTCGAACTCGTAGGTTACCGTCCTCAATTGCAGATCTGTGTCCGTTGCAGCAAGGAGATCGGCAGTAGTGCGGTGCTCTTTAGTGCTGAGATGGGCGGTGTTATCTGTGCCCGATGTGGGGAAAGTGGTCAGAAGATGCAGACCCTGTCGCCTGAGGGGTTGCAAGTGATGCGTTACTTGCAGGACAACGACTATCGAGTGGCCATACGCCTGCGACCATCACGCGGCATCCGACGGGAATTAGAAGGCGTGTTGCAGGCTTATATCGTTTATCTTCTCGAACGACGACTCCAGTCGGTGGATTTCCTCAACCAGATGCGTCGCGAATTGACTGACAGTCGGTTGACAGACGACCCGAAAGTAGGTACAGTACAAGATGACTTCGGCGTAAGTTCCCCAGATGAAGGAGTGGGTCCATGAATTTCCAGGACGTCATTATGAAACTCGAGAACTTCTGGGCCAGCCAGGGATGTCTCATCTGGCAGCCCTATAACGTGCAGGTCGGTGCAGGGACAATGAACCCGGCCACTTTCCTGCGCGTGCTGGGGCCTGAACCCTGGCGAGTGGCCTACGTCGAGCCCTCCATCCGCCCCGCCGATGGTCGCTACGGCGAGAACCCAAACCGCTGGCAGCAATTCTACCAGTATCAAGTGATTCTCAAACCAGACCCCGGTAACCCGGTCGAACTCTATCTTGACAGCCTTCGTGCCTTAGGTCTTGATCCCAAAACACACGATATTCGCTTCGTCGAGGACAACTGGGAATCACCCGCCCTCGGGGCCTGGGGCTTGGGATGGGAGGTCTGGTGTGATGGGCAGGAGATCACTCAATACACTTATTTTCAGCAGGCTGGTGGCTTCGACTTGGATCCTGTCTCCGTAGAAATCACTTACGGTCTAGAGCGTATTGTTATGGTGCTCCAAGGCGTGAAAAGTTTTGTGGAGATGAAGTGGAGCAACGGCATTACTTATGGTGATCTTTTACTCCAGCCTGAACGCGAGCATTGCATCTACAACTTTGAGATTGCCGATGTACGTCGGCTGGCGGAGATGTTTAATCTCTACGAGGAAGAGGCAAGAGAGGCGCTGAAGCGCGGCTTGGTGATGCCCGCTCATGATTACACGCTGAAATGTTCTCATGTCTTCAATGTTTTGGATGCGCGAGGGGCCATAGGTGTTACTGAACGGGCGCGCTACTTCGCTCGGATGCGTGAACTTTCCCGTTCCGTCGCCATCGCCTATCTCGCCCAGCGCGAGAAAATGGGCTACCCGATGTCGAAACTCTGGCCCATCGTACCACCCAAGCCAGTGGAACAGGAAAAGACCAGGCCGCCGACTGAGCCGCAGGACCTGCTTTTGGAAGTCGGTGTGGAAGAACTTCCTGTCGGAGACCTTGAGAGCGCCTTGACCCAATTGCGCGAGCGTGTGCCGGCCACTCTGAATGAAGCCCGTATCCCGTTTGATACTGTTCGGGTGACTGCTTCGCCCCGCCGGATTGTCATCTATGTAACGAATGTAAGCCCTACCCAGACTCCCCAGGAAACGGTGGTGAAAGGACCACCCATTGCCGTCGCATTTGACGGTGAGGGAAAACCGACCAAGGCTGCTGAGGGTTTTGCACGCAGTGTCGGAGTGAGTGTAGGGGCTCTGCAGGTGCGCGAGTTCGCAGGCAAATCTTATCTTGTGGCCACAGTAACTGAGCCAGGTCAACCTACCCCAGACGTACTGGCCAAGGTACTACCCGAATTGATTGGTGGACTGCGATTCGGTCTTGCCATGCGCTGGAATGCGAGCGGGGTTGCCTTCTCACGGCCTATCCGTTGGATTGTGGCTTTGTTTGGCAAAGAAATCGTTCCCTTTGATTTCGCTGGGGTACGGAGTGGCCGTGTTACGCGGGGTATCCGACCCGAAGGCTCCCCTGATATTGTGCTGGGGTCGGCAGGCGAATACTTTGAGACCATGAGAGCCAATACGATCGTGGTGGATGATGTCCAACGTCAGGAGGCTGTAACTGAGCAGATCACTGCCCTGGCGGCCTCTGTTGGTGGCGCAGTGCCCGATGATCCAGCACTATTGCGCGAAGTGGCGAACTTAGTGGAATGGCCCACCGCTTTTTTAGGCGATTTTGACCCCGATTTCCTGGAACTGCCTCAGGAAGTACTTATCGCGGTGATGAAAAAACACCAGCGCTACTTCCCGGTGGTAAAGAATGGTCAGATGTTGCCTTATTTCATTGCTGTCGCAAACGGCTTATTTGCCGACATGGATCCAATACGTTGGGGCAACATGGAAGTCTTGAGGGCTCGTTTCGCTGATGCCCGATTTTTCTACACCACCGATACAAGCAAGCCGTTGGAAGCCTTCTTGCCGCGTTTGGGCACTCTAACCTTCCAAGAAGGGTTAGGTTCGATGCTGGATAAGACGAAGCGGCTGGAGCGCTTGACCGCTCTTCTAGCGCGAAGGCTAAAGGTCTCTGAGACTGACCTAGAGGTCGCGGAGCGTGCTGCTCACCTCTGTAAAGCCGACCTGGCCACGCAGATGGTGGTAGAACTCACCTCACTCCAAGGTATCATGGGCGAGAAGTATGCTCTCTTGTCCGGCGAGTCGCCTGCAGTGGCTTATGCTATCCGCGAGCACTACCTGCCGCGCTTTGCTGGTGATGAACTGCCCCAGACAATGCCCGGAGTGGTCTTGGGTGTAGCGGACCGGCTGGACAGCCTCGTGGGGCTTTTTGCCGTGGGCATGATGCCCACTGGTTCGGCGGACCCCTTCGGCTTACGCCGCGCAGCCTTGGGTCTTATCACTCTCTTGGTTGAGAAGCGTATCTCGCTTTCTTTGTCGGAAGCAGTGGCGCTAACTGCTAAGGAATTGCCGGTTCCGGTGGGTGAGGATGTTGCCACCACGGTCGTGGATTTCATAGTCCAGCGATTGCGTCAATGGTTGTTAGATGCAGGTTACCGATACGATTTGGTGGATGCCGCGCTGTCGGCTCGCTATGACAACCCATATTTGGCGGCCCGTACCGTGTGGGAACTGGCCCGCGAAGTAGAGAGTGAGCGCTTCTCTTTGCTGCTCACTGCTTATAGTCGGCCATCGCGGATTACCCGCGATATCCTCACAGAATTGCCACTGAACCCCGATGCCCTGACAGAAAAGGCGGAGCAGCACCTGTATCAAACTTACCTGCAAGTAAAGGAAGCGATGAGAGATGTACAAGACGTGCCGGGTTTTCTGAGCGCCTTTGCTCCGTTGGTGGGGCCTATCAACGAGTTCTTCGATGAAGTATTTGTAATGGTAGACGACGCATCTCTGCGTAGCAACCGTTTGGCTCTTTTACAACGCATCGCTGCTCTTCCTCAAGGCATTGTAGATCTGACCAAGGTGATCGGTTACTGATGGCGTTTTGCTTTTTGGCAAAGCGCGCAGAATCCATATAATTTATTTTTGTTTTGGACTGCAAGCATAACACGAAGGAGGCAGTTTGACAATATGACGAAGAAATGGGTTTATCTTCTTCACGAAGGGAACGCGTCCATGCGCGACCTGCTGGGCGGCAAAGGAGCGGGTTTAGCGGAGATGGCAAACGCCGGGTTGCCGGTGCCCCCCAGTTTCATTATCACCACCGAAGCCTGTAATGAATACAACGCCTTAGGCAAGAAATTCCCTCCGGGTATGTGGGAGCAGACGTTGGAGGCGATGAAGGTCATTGAGAAAGAGTCGGGCAAGGTATTCGGTGATCCAGCCAATCCACTGTTGGTATCTGTCCGATCCGGGGCCCGGGTTTCTATGCCCGGCATGATGGATACCGTCCTAAACCTAGGCTTGAATGCACAAACTCTCGAAGGACTGGCGAAAGCCACCGGCAATGAGCGCTTCGCTTGGGACGCCTACCGACGTTTCATTCAAATGTTCGGGCGCATTGTAATGGGCGTGAAAGCAGGTGCTGACGAAGAGGACCCCTTCGAGCAAGTGTTGCGAGAGTACAAGGCCAAAACCGAAGGTGGCCAAGACACCGATCTAACCACCGATATGCTGAAAGAGATCTGCGCCAAATTCAAGGCTATCATCAAGCAGTGTACAGGCAAGGATTTCCCCGAGGACCCCTACGAACAACTCCGTATGGCCATAGCCGCTGTTTTCGACTCCTGGATGGGTCGCCGTGCTGTGGACTACCGGAATTTCCACAAGTTGCCCCATGATTGGGGTACGGCGGTCAATGTGGTAACGATGGTGTTTGGCAACATGGGCTTCGATTCCGGCACTGGTGTGGCGTTCACACGCGATCCTGCCACCGGGGAGAAGGTGCTATATGGAGAGTACCTGCTAAATGCTCAGGGCGAAGATGTGGTAGCCGGTATCCGCACCCCTAAGAAAATCGCTGAACTGAAGAATGACATGCCGGAGGTTTACGAGCAATTTGCCCGCATGGCAGATCTCTTGGAAAAGCACTATCGCGATGTCCAAGACCTCGAATTCACCATTGAGCGCGGCAAGTTGTGGATGCTGCAGACTCGCTCTGGCAAGCGCACGGCGCGTGCGGCAGTGAAGATCGCTGTGGATATGGTGCGAGAGGGACTTATCACCAAAGAGGAAGCGGTTCTTCGGGTCGAGCCAGAACAGGTGGACCAATTACTGCACCCCCGCTTTGACACCAAACACAAGGAAGCGGCAGCCAGAGAGGGCCGACTGTTAGCCAAAGGATTGAATGCGTCGCCCGGAGCGGCGGTGGGCTTCGTTGTCTTCGACGCCGATCGGGCTGCGGCACGAGCCAGGAAAGGCGAAGACGTGATCCTCACTCGACCTGAGACTTCGCCTGAAGATGTGCACGGTATGCTGGCAGCGAAAGGCATTCTTACCCAGCATGGCGGCGCTACTTCTCACGCTGCAGTAGTAGCCCGCGGTGTCGGCAAACCCTGTGTGGCTGGCTGCGAGGCACTGGAGATCGATCTGGAAAGGCGTCGCATGATCGTGAACAGCAAGGTCATCGAGGAGGGCGATTACATTTCCATTGACGGCACCACCGGGGAAGTCTTTCTCGGTCAGTTGCCCACCACGGTGCCCAACTTTGCTGAGGAGAAAGATCTCCAGCAAATCCTCAAGTGGGCCGATGAAATTCGGCGGCTAGGTGTGTGGACTAACGCTGACTATCCTCGAGACGCTAAACGCGCCCGGGAATTCGGTGCAGAGGGCATCGGCCTCTGTCGTACGGAGCACATGTTCTTTGAGGAAGAGCGACGCCCTATCGTTCAGAGAATGATCATGGCGCGGGGCGATGAGAAGAAGCGCCAAGAAGCATTGGATCAACTCTTGCCTTTCCAGCGGGCCGACTTCGAGGGCATTTTCGAGGTCATGGATGGACTGCCGGTGATCATTCGCCTGATTGACCCACCCATGCATGAGTTCTTGCCCCCGCGCGAGCAACTTATCGGAGAAGTCACTGAGCTGCGGTGCAAATTGGAGAACGAAACGATCTCGGCTGGAGAGAGAAAGCAACTAGAAAAAGAACTGGCCGAGAAAGAAGAAGTCCTGCGCGTGGTGGAAAGCCTGTGGGAGGTGAATCCCATGCTTGGCCTGCGCGGCTGTCGGGTGGGAATCATGTATAAAGGTGTTACCGAAATGCAGGTTCGCGCTATCTTCCAGGCTGCGTGCCGAATGGCGAAAAAAGGCATTGAGGTGCACCCGGAGGTCATGATACCACTCGTCGGCCACGTGAATGAATTGCAACTTGAGCGCGAGAAATTGGAGCAAGTGGCGAAAGAAGTGATGGCTGAGGAGGGCATCGAAGTGGATTACAAGTTCGGAACGATGATCGAAGTCCCGCGCGCTGCCCTAACCGCTGATGAAATCGCTAAGTACGCTGAGTTTTTCTCTTTTGGCACCAATGACCTGACGCAAATGACCTTTGGCATCTCCCGCGATGACGCTGAAGGCAAATTCTTGCTGGAGTATGTCGAACGTAAGATCCTGCCTGCCAATCCCTTCCAACAATTGGATCGTGATGGTGTCGGTCAACTTATGCGCATGTGCGTAGAGAAGGCTCGTCGAACCAGGCCCGATATCGAGATCGGTATCTGCGGTGAACATGGCGGTGATCCCTCATCCATCGAATTCTGCCACATGCTTGGGCTAAATTACGTCTCCTGTTCGCCGTTCCGCGTGCCCGTGGCTCGATTGGCAGCCGCACACGCTGCTTTGCGTGAGGGGCGCCCGCGCGATGTAGACTAGCGTATCGTGAAAGATACTACCCCGTCATCAAAGGTGGCAGCCCATTTCTTGTGCTGCCACCTTATTCTATATCTATCCCTGTCTGTATGATATCGCGTTCGAGCAGGTGACCCGTTGAAATCCTACGGGAATTCGCATTGGGGATGGGTGATGGCAGTACACTCCTGTAAAATCAAACGGCGTGTGGTACACTATGGCGAACAAACCCATCACCATCCCGGAAGGGTAGAAAGGACCACACGCCATGGAAAGGATACCACCGAGTGAACGAATCCGCAAACAGCTGGACCAGCTGCTCAGCGACGGGCTTGAAGACCGCGCCCTCGAG